>JBDGYW010000413.1:0-6114 GCA_039588935.1 Gemmatimonadota bacterium
CCTGAGTCCCCGCATCGTGCACCATCTAGTCACCTCGTCACCCTCACAAACCAATGTCCATCCTTGTCAACGCGTAGCCCGCTGGCTTCACTAACCCACGATCCAAAGATGCACGCAACTTTGTAGGTAGGCTAGAACGCGGCGAGAGCGACGTTACGGTGGATTCTTTGGCGGCGATCTTGGCAGCTCTGGACGTGAGCCTAAACGATTTCTTCATGCCCGTCAAGAATGTGGTGAGGCCGAGAACGCCGAGGCGGGAAACCCTGGCAATATCTCAGCGGCAAAGTGCAACCGAATAATGGGATGCCAGCCGGCCGTCCCTCTCCCTGTACTTTCCTCATCTCACCAAGTCTTGCGGCCACATCGGTGGTGCGAACCTGAGCGGGAGTCTCCGCCTTTATTGCGAAACAACACCCGAACCGCACGCTATTATCCGAGAAGTGAAATACGATTCTTGAAAAGACTGTTGGGACAGAACCTCAATTAGGTGGAGGTGCAAAGATCATGCGTAAGATTTCTCCGTGCCCGAATTGCGGTGGTAACAACATCTACTTGAATGAGAGAGGAATATCCGGTGGTGGCTATGCAGCCAATTATCTACCGGGCCTCGGGGGCCTATTGCGTCATGCCAAGTTTTACCCTGCAATATGCAGTGATTGTGGCTTGACGAGATTCTTCACTGATGAAACGGCTAGATCAAAGTTGTCTACTGCATCGCGGTGGAAAAGGCTCTGAACTTCAAATACACCGTACGAGAGAGCCTCATAAGCCGCGTTGAATAGACAGGTGGACAATTGCCAGGTTTGATGGTGGCCTGCATTCCCAACAAGGGACAGGCCGTCACCAAGCAGCGCTCAGGGGTTTCTTAACGGGCCTCACATCGAGCGAATTGACTCTGACTTGCTTGGAATTGACCGCCAGTTGTCTCCCGGTTCATATGGTGCTATTCCAGACATTATTCGAATCGCCCTGTGGCCTATGAGCCACGCCGTCAGACAGACGCCGAAGTAGACGCCGTTTTTTGACGCCGAAGTAGACGCCCTCCCGACGACGAGGATGATCGACAACTGATACGAACCACCAGATGGCTCATCGAGGATCCCATTCAGGAGGTGGTATCATGGCGACTTACATTTCACTGCTTCGCTTTACTCAACATGGCGTCGAAGCCATGAAGGAAAGCCCAACCCGGCTTGACGCGGCAAAGAAGTTTTTCGAAAGATGGGAGCGGAGCTAAAGGAGTTCTACATGGCGATGGGTCAGTACGACGCTGTCGTGGTATCAGAAGCGCCCGATGACGAGACGGTGGCAAAGTTGGTCCTCATGATCGGCGGGCAGGGCGCTGTCCGCACTGAGACTTTGCGTGCCTTTCCCGAGGACGAATACCGGGAGATCATTGCCGCTTTGCCGTGAGTCAGGAGCCTGTTCGCGGAAATAGCTGAATGGCACCTTTGCACCCCGAGCGTCACGCGGCGCTAGGGGATTTCATCAACGAATGTCCCACCAGCGCACCCTCGTGCCCCAACAACGCACTGGCGGAGCCGTAGGTCGGGCGTATTATCGCACCGAAAGCTCGCAGGATTATCCCTGTCGTGCCTATTGCGCTGAGTGACCGGCGCGTGGGTCGGAATGGACGCGTCGCATTCCGTCCAGAATAACCACCGACATGTCTGCCTTCGGCTGGTCCGATGCGAGCGAAATATGGGCGAGAACTTCGCCGGTAGGTTGTGCCACGTAGCGTGGCGACAAACGGTTCAATGCATACACGAGGACATCATCGCGACACATGTCACATCCACAGAACTCGGGCATGGTATGCTTCAACTCCTCGTATTCCCGACTGACGGCATCTTCCTGAAGGTTCTTTACCCCACTTTGGTCATCTCCGTTTCTGCGGTAGACGCAATCTCGGTGAGGGCCGCGCCAGTCTTTGAGGAAATCCCTTCCGCGGGCCGCGATAGGCACTGGAAGTCACCAAACGCAAGTATGTGTCGTGTCGTCGGAGTTGTCGAGGGCCGGGGAAGAGGTGGCCCCATCTCACGATCTCACCCATGGGCACCAAGTGCACCGCAACGAACCCACATTTCGGGCAGTGCCATATCTGCCAACGGTTGTTTGCCGCACCGGCTTGCGGAGCGACTCTAACGCGTGTCAACGCACAATGCCGGTCAGTGCCTTGAGCCTATTGACCCACTAGCCAGTCCTTGGCTTCCTCAATGTCCGTAAAGGCGGGCACCTCCCGCCGCGCCTGGTGAGTCAGCAAGTGGTATAGATCATCCTGCTGATCGCCCGCAATGCCCACGACCGCGCCTGCCCTCACGTATGGCTTGTCGTGCCGCAGCAGTTCCCATAGCGCCTGCGCTATGGTTGCGTCTGTGGACGCGCCGGCAACATTCGTGAGTGTCAGCAGTGACTTCTCGGGTTGTGTGACCACGATCGCCTTCGCATCGGAGATGGCGCTCACCGCCTCCTCTGGATCCTCCAGGCCCGAGAAGTCCAGGAATAGGATCCTGGTGCCTTTGTGATCGATGAATCGGGTGCGCTCCACAGTCACCGCCTTTCCGGCGAAGAGTCACGCGGGGTATCAGCCGCTGTACCCAGCAGTGCCTGCTCTCTGACACAACGTAACGCCCACGGACAGACATCCACCAGGCGAAGGCCTTACACTCGAGAAATCCCTGCTGGCGTGAGGATTGGAGAGCAGTGCCAAATTGTGGCGTAAATGGCAGCACATGACTCTCGTGTGACGTCTTCTTGTTGGGTTTTGTCGCTATTCTCCTCTCTCAGTTCAACCGGAGATTCAGGTCGTGAACCACATCGTTTCTCGTTGCATATCTGCGGTCCCAGTCATGAGTGGGTGTGGAGAAGCAACTGGGACTACCGATCCAGCCACATCCATCCCTGTCGTCACGACAATCAATGTGAGTCCCACCAGCCTCACGCTCGATGCAGTCGGCGCTACACAACAGTTGACTGCCACCGTGAATGACCGAAACGGGAATACTATGTCCGGTGCCACAGTGGCGTAGTCGTCGTCCGATGCCAGAGTGTTGATCGAATCGTGGACATTGCGTGCCGTAGAATCCTGCGCAGACAACGTGACCATCATCAAAGCGCCCACAGCCAGCTGCAACATGCTCTACTCCTAGGAAAGCGTTGTCGTTGGACACGAAGATGCAGCGCGCAGCCGTGAACCGCTGGGACTCCACACGACTAAGGGCCGGTCTCCCGGCTCGACGCTTCCCTCTTACCACCCCACGATTCGGGCCGTACATTTGCTGAGTCCCAACGTTCGTAGTTCCCGCAAGGAGGTCGCCATGCGACGCATTGTCCTCTCAGCTTTCGCTCTGATCGTTCTCGCTGCCTGCCAGCCCACCGTTACTGAACTCACCGACGCCGAACGCGCAGCAATTCGGGACACCGTCACCCAACTGGCCGATGACGTCTTTGACACGTTCAAAGCCCTTGATGTGGACGGTTTCATGACACCATACGGTCCCGAATTCATCTGGGCGGAGAATGGCGTACTCGGCACCAACCGAGACTCCTTGGTTGGTGCGTGGAGTGGCGTCTTCGCCGGGATTCAGGAGGTGACAAGTGGCGAGTGGGGAGAGGCACACGTGGATGTCCTTGGTCCGGACGCCGCCGTCTTCACCGCCACCTTCGGGTGGACGGGCGTAGATACCAGCGGCGCTGAGATGGAAGTAACTGGTGTCTGGACAACCATCTGGGCTCGAACAAACGAAGGTTGGAAGATCATCCACGGTCACGAGTCGATGCCACCACTGCCACCCGATTCCATGTAACGATCTCTCCAATGAATGCCACACCAACACCGCCCGACCCAGTGCCGGGCGGTGTGTTTTGGTATGACAAAGGGCCGGTCTCCCGGCCCTCGGTGTCCGTTTTGTCAATGCCTAAGAACTACGACCAAACCAGAACCCACGCATACCGGAGATTCCTAGAAAACACGCGCAATTTCGACCTCTGAATTACGCAGCATGCGCAGAGAGAGCACCCAAATTATGCAACATGCGCAGACCAATCTTGCGCAGAAACTTGCACACCCTCCACGGCCAATTGACTCATGTGCCTCCACAATTGACCGCCAGTTGACTAGGGACTGATATGGTGCTATTCCAAACGTGAAGCAAACCGCGCCGGTGGCCTGCTGGCGCCGCCGCCTTACTGACGCCGTTGTAGACGCCGCTGTATGACGCCGCAGTAGACGCCCGCCCGACGACGAGACCGCAAGACCGTCGGAAGATCACAACCCAACCAAGGAGGAAGTCATGCGCGGCAAAGGCATTTGGGTCTGTGCGCTCGTGGCGAGCGCACTCATCGTTGGTTGTACGGACCAGGGCACACAAATAACCGACCCGATCGACGGACCACTGTTCGCCATGGGTGGAAGCAGCGGACCCTCGGTGAACGGTCAGGCGACCCTACCGCTGGAGGAGTTGGGCGGACGCCAGACCGTTTCCTTCCACGCAAGGGAAGCGAAGGATGGGAGTGTATCAGGCTCGATGCAAACCAAGAGTCGAGGCCAAGATATGGAGGGTCACGTTAGTCTAGATTGCATGGTCATCAATGGCACCGAGGCGATCCTCGGAGGTGTCGTGACGCAAGCCCGCCTCGGTCCAGACAACACTTTCCCTCTTCAAGTGGGCTGGCGGGTTTGGTTCAAGGTCCGCGACAACGGGGAGGGAAACAACAATCCGCCGGATGAGTTCACCGATTGGTACGCTTGGTTCCCGGAGGAATTGACCATTACCCATTGCAAGCCTTACCCGATCGAGGAGTTTCCAGACTGGATCCCAGACCTCGTTGCGATTGAGGTCGGCAACATCCAGGTAAGGCCGTAGTCTAGCTGTTCGCCGTGAGCCCCGGAGCGTCACGCGACGCTCGGGGTTCTCTTTGACCACACCGTCAACACGTAGACTCGGCGCATGAGAATCGCTTGAGCGGTTGGGCAACATCTACCCTGACGCCTCCAAAGCCCGTCAACAGCCCGTTAACGGGCGATCGTGCAACAGCATTGCCTCCCGCACCGGAACGTGTCGCGTGGCGTAGGGTAATTAGTCACAGGTGCTACCGGAGGTGTCCCCTCCATGATTCGCCGTCGCATGTGGTTTCTTGTCATGCTGGCTTCTACAGCTCTCTGTGCAGCCTGCGATCACCTTTGTACTCTAATCGGTTGCGTGAACGGGCTGACGGTTGAGTTCGAGGACCTACTGCCAAACAGCCTCGCCGTCGAAGTGCTCGACGACGAGCACGCACCACCTGCCCAGCACCTCACCAACACTTCAGAATACGGCGCGGTTGCGTATTTCGAGGATTACCACCCAACAGACGTTACGATCCGCGTGTCCTGGGCAACCGCCAGCATCACCGCTTCAGCACGTCCTGAATACCATGAATGGCGCCCGAACG
Organism: Gemmatimonadota bacterium; assembly: GCA_039588935.1. Taxonomy (GTDB): domain Bacteria; phylum Gemmatimonadota; class Gemmatimonadetes; order Gemmatimonadales; family GWC2-71-9; genus JBDGYW01. Next base: position 5,434 of record JBDGYW010000413.1, read on the forward strand.
GTCCCGACTGCGACCCTGAATGCCGAAGCGCATACGTGCTTGTCGACCTTAACCACCTCAGGCGGAGCGTGCTGCCGCAAGAGAACTGACGGAAGCCCTGTACTCGGCCCGGATTGTTATCGTGTTCCTTGGAATCATCGTTACCGTGTTGTTTCTTGCGGTCATCGCCTATGTCATTTGGGAATATCGTCAAGGCTCATTTCCTAGATCCCGCATTCGGCGAAATGCAAAACGGGCTGCTCGCCGGGCGTGGGAGTTGGACCGCAAGGACACCAAACACGAACTGCACTCCGAGCAGGAACTCACCGACCGGAACGACTCGTAACGCCACCACCCACGCCCCCATCACCACCTAAGAACCGCTCGAGCGGTTTCTAGCATTGGCGAACGCGTTAGGGCCTCACAGACGACTCTAGCGTCTCGATCCCAACGAATTTCCCACCAGCGCACCCTCGTGCCCCAACAACGCACTAGCGGACGCACGATTCTGGAAGCAAGTTTGCGCTTGAAGTGAACCCCGCCGGTGGCCTCGCTGGCCCCGCCGCCTGACTGACGCCGTAGCAGACGTGTGCTGCTTGCGACTCTACCGGCCACCCTGAGGATTCGTCATTGCCACAGTAGCGCTGTATCGCATATCTGGAGGTGTTGTCGTGAGGATACGCGCCGTATTGACAGTGTTGG
>JBDGYW010000414.1:0-8430 GCA_039588935.1 Gemmatimonadota bacterium
TGAGACGGGGTCCTACAACCTCCTGATCGAGCAGGGAGCTGCCGCCGGCGCGGTTGCATCAGGTCCACGCAACGAGCGGGGATCGCTTTCTGCGGGAGATGCCACGCTACGCACTGGTGAATATGTCGACCACTACGATTTCAGCGGCCGTCCGGGACAACGCGTACGCATCGACCTGCAATCCAACGATTTCGACACATACTTGATACTGAAAGACCCGAACGGTGAACAGCAGGAAAACGACGATTTCGAAGGTACTTCTCGCAGTGTGATCGATGCGGACATCAATGAGTCAGGCACCTATCGGGTGCTGGTGACCTCCTACGGTGAAGGGGAAACCGGCAGCTATTCACTAGCCATCGACTTCGGAGAAGATGCGCCGGCTTCTACCGCCACGCGGGACGTGGAGACACTCGACTTCGGCGGTACTACCAGCGGAGCGCTCGAGTCGACCGACGGTAGATTGGAGGACGGTGAGTATCGTGATCTCTACGTGTTCAATGCCTCCGCCGGCGAGACCGTTCGGATAGATATGAACTCCTCGAGCTTCGACACTTATCTGGGACTGATCACACCAAGTGGCGAGTCCGTCGAGAACGACGATCATGAGGGCAGCACTGCTCACTCCAGGATTGAGATGCCGCTCGAGGAGTCAGGCCGGTACCGAGTCGTCGCCACCTCCTACGCGGCTGACAAGACAGGTCAATACACCCTCGCACTGCAACGGAGTGGTCAGGCCGCTCCACCCACGCAGGTTGCGCGCCGCCAACCGCAGGCCGCGCCTTCGGGAGAGGGGCGCGTGTATGGGATCTTCGCCGGCATCAGCGATTACGGTGGGCGGGCGAGCAATTTGGCCTACACCGCCGAGGACGCGGTCAGGGTGCAAAACGCCATGGTTCAAGGCGGTAACATGCGCCCCAGCGATGGTGTCCTGCTTCAGGACGGTCAGGTCACGGTAGGTAACGTTCGCAACGCAGTGAGGGAGTTTGCGGGGCAAATCGGACCGAATGACACCTTTGTGTTTTTCTACTCCGGACATGGCGGCCGTATCCCCAGGAATGGGCCGCAACCGACGGATCCCGATGCGCTGGATGAGACTCTGGAGTTCTACGATGCCGGGATCACGGACGACGAGTTTAGAGACCTGATGGGCGAACTGAATGCCGGCAGGATTCTGCTCTTCCTGGACGCGTGCTTCAGTGGCGGGTTCTCCAAAGATGTGATCTCAGTACCGGGCCGCATGGGATTGTTCTCGTCAGAGGAGGATGTGACCTCTTCTGTTGCGGCGAAGTTCAGGGCGGGTGGCTATCTCGCCGTTTTCCTGGCTGACGCCATTGGCGACGGGTTGGCGGACGCAGATGACGATGGGCAAATCAACGCGATTGAACTGAGTCAGTACATTCACGAACGTTACCGCACGGACCTGAAAAGCGGCGGCCCGGGCGATTTCGTACGCACTGGCGGTCCACAGCTAGGGCATCAGCACCTGGTGGTCGATCGTGGAAGCATTGGCCCCAGAGAAATTCTATTCCCGTAGGGATCACTCGGACAGCTATCGAAAGGAAAAGGGCCGGTCACGGAGACCGGCCCTTCTTTCGGTTATCTACTGGTGTTGGCCGTAGAGGCCGCCAGTACACGAAGGCTACCGATCCACAGGGACATCGCGAACGGCAGCGTGACGGCGACAAGGCGTGCAGACCACGTGGTACACGAGGCCAACATTTTCCCCAGCAGAGACCGGCCCGCTAACCCTCAACATCTCGTTGCAGCGCGGACAAACCAAAGGGGTTGCGGATTCCGCCAACATCTCGCGGATCTGAGAGGCCTCTTCCTTTGCAAACATAACCGGTGTGTCTTTGTTCTCTGACACGTGCAGCTCCCGCGAGTACCGTGGGCCAGCAGACTTCTAATACCAGAACATTATTGCCGGACCTCGGTGAACACAACTTGCTGGAGGCAATCTGTCCCAGCTGGGGCTCCGATGGAAATCAGAAAGCCCGAGCCAACGGGCTCGGGCCTGGTCTGACTGATCGCCGTGTTTCTTGAAAGGACACGCCGCTTCGCTAGGTATTACACATTAGAGGGTTTTGTGTCACCGGCAATCCCTGCCGTTTTCGCCCAAGTTCGCTGGGAGAACCACTATCCACATCACACATTTACATCGATAAGTCCGGATGGGAATCGGCGCCGTCCACGCCACACGCTTGCGCACCCATTGCTGACGCACCCCACCTGTTTGACGACGGCACACCCATCCATGAACTTCCGGTGTGCAGTGATCAACTGTAATCTTCAATAGAGACGATTCGGTACGGTTTGGGTCCATCCACTCGAAACTACGAGGTGGGTCATGAAAAGAGCGGTTGCGGTTTTGGTTATGGGCGTCATGGTGATTGGTTTCGCCGTTTGCGCCACCTGGTCACAGACTGGAGCGGTGGTAGGAGCAGGTTCGCTGGGGCTATCATTGGTGCAGCGGTAGGCGGTGCAGCCGGCGCGGTCATCGGCAACTATATGGATAGACAGGCTGCTGAAATGGAGCGCGACATCGAGGGCGCAAAGATTGAGAGAATCGGTGAGGGTATCAAGATCACCTTCGACTCAGGCATCTTGTTCGCCTACAACAGCTCCGACCTGGAATCACCGGCTCGACTGAACCTCACCAGACTCGCCACGATTCTGAACAAATACGACGACACCGACATTCTGCTCGAGGGTCACACCGACTCCGATGGCGCTGCGGAGTACAACCTCGCACTCTCGCGGCGCCGCGCGCAGTCCGTGAATGACTTCCTGTCTGGTCTCGAGGTTGACCGTGCCCGCTTTACGGTGCAGGGTTACGGTGAAGAACAGCCACTCGCGACCAACGAGACTGCTGATGGCAAAGCGCAGAACCGTCGCGTCGAGGTAGCGATAATGGCGAATGACGATCTGAAGGCAGCTGCGAGACGGCAGTCGGGCGAGAGTCAGTAGCGTAATGACAATCATGCGGGTCCCACCGATGGAGTGGTGGGGCCTGCCGCTAGAACACCTCTCCCATTCCCAGATAGAAACCCGACGACCCATTTCCAAAACCTAAATCGGCTCGGAGATTGAGTCCTTCGTCTGGCGCAAGCAAAAACCGCAATCCAAACCCGACAGCAGGTTTGAAGCCGGTGAAGTCCATGTCGCTCAAGTCGTGGGAAACGCGACCCGCAGACACAAACGCGATCGCCCCAATCCGTTTCCACACATGGGACCGGTACTCGGCCTGGAACGCAAGGAGATTGCGATCGCGGTAGCGTCCTCCGTAATACCCACGCAGCAGATTTTCACCGCCGAGCTGTGGCATCACGTCGAAAGGTTGAGTACCGACTGTGGCTTCACCGCGGCCTCTAAGTGCCAGTACATGACCCGGAGAAAGCGACACATACTGCCGCACATCCAGTGAATAGTGTGAATAATCGTAGTCGCTTCCGAATGCTGAGTCGTTCACCGAAGCCCTAATCTGGCGGTATCCACCTTTCCTCGGGTACACCGTGTTATCACGCGTATCCCAGGTGATCAACAACCCACCCGTCACGATTCGGCCGTCGTCAGTGCCCGGTAAGCGGCCGGCAGCCAGCAATCCAGAAGAATCCGTCTCGATCAGCCTGCGGTGCGCGAACTTAACTCTTCCACCCACGTACCAACCGGGCGCCACTCGTCTTTGGAACTGCGCGTTGGCATTGACTACTCGAGGCGTATAGTCTTCCTGCAGATCGTCAGGTGTGTCGTTGCCGATGCCCCAGATAGTATTTGGAAACCTCGAGTAACCCACCTCTGCATTCACCCTGTATCGCCCGGCGCCGAAGAATAGTTCGGTTCCAAGTGTCGCGATGATCTGTCTCTTTTGCGTGTAAAAGAATATCGGCGACAGGCTGGACGGCTGTTCCCGGACACCACTCTGCGAGAGCCGAAACATGGTGATCACAGTGCCACCGAAACCCACCTCTGTCTCGGGAGTGTAGAAAACGAATGGGAATGGAATAATCGAGGTGCCTGGGGATTTGGCCGTGTCAGGGGCAGTCTGGCTCCCAGAGGCCCGGGCTGTTTCCTGTCCAAACGCTTCAACACTCGTCAGACTCGTGCATGCAACAAGTAAGAGAAAGATGCCTCTCGATAATCCAAAAGCTTGTCCTGCGAGCATAATCACCCTTGTCACGAGTGCGGTGGCTCCTTCCGGCAACCTCGCGAGCCCAAGCAAGCGAAGCGCTGAAAACTAGCACTTGCAGGAGAAGCCGCAATGCACCTGCTTGCGGATAGAGCGCACGGTGGAAACATTTGATTGTTCGGGCAAGTCCCAGAAGACGGGTACCTACCTCGAGCATTACCCTCCGACCTGAGTCGAAAGGCAGTCCGATGGGCCCGATCGAGATTTCCTATCGCTTCACCCTCCCGGGTAGTGTGTCCGAAAGGTTCGATCTCAAGCTGAACCCAACGACCCTCGAGCTGATCGACAACATTCCAGGTGCGCTACCGTCCTGGGCAGAACTTGGCTTCCACCAATGCCCCAAGTGCCCTATCTCGCCGGATGAACGGTCGCATTGCCCCGCAGCCGCGAACCTCGTCAACCTCGCGAGCGGCTTTGCCCGTGTCTTGTCTCACGAGTGGATCTCCTCTGAAGTGACCACCGCGGAACGTACCTATGTGCAGGAAGTACCAGCGCAACGGGGCATCAGCTCGTTGATGGGCTTGATCATGGCGACGAGCGGCTGCCCGTTGACCACCTTCTTCCGGCCTATGGCGCGATTCCACGTTCCTTGGGCAAGTCAAGCAGAAACGACCTATCGAGCCACTTCGATGTATCTGCTTGCGCAGTACATTAGGAAGCGAGACGGCAAGAGCGCCAACCTGGAGCTGGACGGCCTCTCAGGCATCTACGAAGGCGTCCGCGCCGTCAACCGTGCATTCATCGAACGCCTGCGTGCTGCTACAGAAGAAGACTCGGCTATCAACGCGATCGTGGTGCTGGATACGCAGGCGCTCAGCATCCCTTGGTCCATCGACAGTGCGCTCGAAGAACTGCGGCCTGGCTTCGAGCCGTATCTCGAATAGACAGTGCCACTACTCGAGGCGCGCTAGCTGGCGCGCCTCGATCCAGCCGAAGCTACCAGGCAATACCGTAGTCTTCGCCATGGGTGCTCGATCCACCCCACATCGATCCATGCTCCCAATCGAAAAAGATTGCGTTGATGGGGCCTGAGGTGAGAGAACGGTAGTTGAGGCTGTAGCCCATATCGGCAAGCCTGGCTCTCACCCAAGGAGGAACCGACTCGTTCAGAGTCAGCCTGCCCGGCTGTGATCTGTGTGCGCCGAACGAACTGCCCATTTGGTAACTGTTGATGTTCGGCGCCTCAGCCGCCTGTTGTACGTTCATTCCGAATTCGACCACGTTCAGGAAGAACTGGAGCAAGTTCTGGTCTTGTGTGTCCCCACCCTGCACCGCAAATGACAGGTACGGTTGCCCGTCCTTCAGAGCCAAGCCAGGAGTAAGAGTTGCACGAGGTCGTTTGCCCGGCTCGACCAGGTTGTAGGGATTCTGCTCCTCGTCGAGCACGAAGCTCTGCATTCGTTGGCTCATCCCTATTCCGGTCCGCCCCGCTATTGTGGCCGGGATCCAACCACCGCTGGGCGTAACGGATACGACCCAACCCTCTTCGTCCGCCGCCTGGATGGACGTCGTACCCGTGAAGAACTCGGCCTCGACGGACTGGCTTGGCTGCGACGGAGATCCCTCGGGAATCGGCGGCGGCGCGCTGCTCCAGTTTTCGAGTAGGTGCAGGAACGGATTCTCTCCGCCCTGGAACGGATACGGGTCTCCCGGCTTCACATCCGGATCGTTCATCTCCCAGTTTATCTGTTGGAACCGTTGTCGCGCATAGTCCTTGGAAAGGAGCCCCTCTATCGGCTCCTCCGGTGGATAATAGGGATCGCCGTAGTAGAAATCGCGATCGGCAAACGCGAGATTCATCACTTGATACAGAGTGTGGATGTACCGCGTGCTGTTGAAACCCATCGACTGAAGATCGACATTCTCCAGCATGTTGAGTGCCTGCAGCATGACCGGGCCCTGAACCCATGTGGTGAGCTTGTAGATTTCAATGTCCTTGTAGGTGGTTTTGACTGGTTCTTCGATGTAGACCTCCCAATTGGCCAGATCTTCCATCGTGTGCAGCCCCCCCATTTCCTGCGAACCTCTGACGTACTCCTCGGCGATGTCACCTCTGTAGAACCGATCGTACGCAGCGTATATCGCCTCTTTCCGAGACTTGCCTTCGGCCAATGCCTCTTGTTCGGCCTGGACCAGCTTGCGGAGCGTTGCGGCGAGATCCGGCTGGCTGAAGATCTCCCCGGGATACGGGGCCTCCCGATCCTCGCCCAGGTGTGGCAGGAAGACGTCGCGCGAATACGGCCATGTCTTCAGACGCTCTTTAGAGCGTTCCATCGAGTTGGCAGCTGACGCCTCGATAGCGTAGCCGTCGGCCATTTGGATCGACGGCTCCAGCACGTCAGCGAGGCTCAGCGTGCCGTACTCGGCGAGCATCACCATCAGCCCCCCAGGGGTGCCTGGGGTCACCGCGGCGAGTGGACCGTACTCCGGGGGAAATCGCATTCCCTGATCCCTGAAAAACTCCGGCGTTGCCCCGGTGGGTGCCGCGCCCAGTGCGTTGATGCCGTGCACTTGCCCAGTATTGGGATTGTAGATCAGGGCTTGAGTCTCACCACCCCAGCTGAGCACATCGAACATCGTGGATGTGGCTCCGAGCATCGCGCAGGCGGCGTCAACAGCGTTACCGCCTTTCTGGAAGATCGCGGCCCCTGCTGTAGCGCCGAGCGGCTTGCCGGTGATGGCAACCCAATGGCGTCCGTGAAGCACGGGTTTGACGGTGCGTTGGGCCTCGATCGCCGGGCCGTAGAGAACCAACAGCGAGAGTATCAGCGGACAGATCGATCTACGCGCTACCGTGACGCAGAACCGCATCTTGCCTCCTCAGCAAGCGGATTGGAATGACTCAGGGTGTGAGACAGTAACCTAAGGGGAGATAGCGCTGCGGATCAACGCGGGGATACGCGCTTACTGCTCTACAACTACCGTCGCGAGTTCCATGAGCATCCGTCCAGGCGAGATTGACACGTTCTGGAAATCACTCGAGTTGACTTGCACCGCTACTGCAATTTGGTGGTCAGGAAAGTAGGCCATTTCGGTCAAATAGCCTGGGAACATTCCGCTGTGCCCCCAGCTTACTCCCAGAGGAGTCGGTCGGATGATGACACCCAACCCGTATTGCGTGTTCGGTCCGAGCCGTGCCGGGACACCATCGAGCATGACCGGCAGCATCGAATCGTCAAACGCCCTGCCCTCGTAAAGAGCCTTTGCCCATCGCGCGAGGTCCTCTGTGGTCGATGCGATCCCACCGCCCGTCCACTCGAACTGTGGGTTGATCACAAACTCGCCGTCCACGATCACGGCATCAGGTACTCGAAAGACGTTCTCGACTCCGGCGTATCCCTGAACCAGCCCCGGAACACGCTTTGTGTCCGTGGGAACGGTGTTCTCGAGTTGGAGTGGCTCGAGGAGTCTGCGACGCATCTCATCGTAATAGGCGGTGCCCGTGATCCTTTCGATGATCATACCGAGGATGATGTAGTTGGTATCGGAGTAATCCCAACCTTCGCCGGCGGCGAAGGGCGCCTCTGTGTCGAACAGATAGGCCAGCCGTTCTTCCCCACTCCAGGCCTTGTCCGGGGATGCCTCCAGGTCGTCGATGAACCTCGGATCGAGTTCGTAGCGAACGATGCCACTCGTATGGGTCATGATATGGCGAACAGTCACATCTTCGTGGTTCGGCAACCGAGCGAACCACGGCTCGTGCCCCAGATAGCTCGATACCTTGGCGTCGAGATCCAGCAGACCTTCGTGACCGAGTTGCATCGCCACCGCCGACACATACGTCTTGCCGACACTCCCCTGAATCAGACGACTACTCGGTTCCATCTGTATCCCAAGGAGCGTGTCAGCAAGTCCTGCCGCTAGGCCGAACGCGGTACCGTCGGCCAGCACGATGCCGACGTTTACACCGGGAGCGCCACTTTCAGCATGGAGCTGGTCCAGTCTGGACTGGAGAGCCGCTTGGATCGAAGGTGCGTCTCTTTGCGCCACCACCGGTGAGGCCACGCACAACGCAGTGGCTGTGGCAAGCACCGCTGTAACGGAAGAACATGGGCGTTTGAGTTGGATGCGCATGGAGACCAGTCCGTCATGTGAGTAGTACGTAGTGAATCGGTTCACTTCGACTCACCACTTCGGTTCAGTCTACCGACAGAAATCCCTGTAACAAGATGCCGATAATCACGGTGTCCGCCAGTATTACTCCGAGGAGAATCAGGAGGTCCCTGGGCCGCATCTTCTTC
>JBDGYW010000415.1:0-6087 GCA_039588935.1 Gemmatimonadota bacterium
GACCATGGCTGACACACGTGTATTGCTTGCTCGACGTTTCCCTCGTGGGGCTGGTGATTGTCTACCTCGGACCGGGAGGCGCAATCACGGGGTTCTTGCTGGTGATAATTCCCTGCGCACTTCGTCCAAACCGGTCGCTCGGCATATTCGCGCTGGTTGCCGCGTCCATGGTGTTCTCAACTGCCGCGATTTTGCACGGGCAGCTGTCCGGAGGGCCAGGCGGTGGCTCGTTTGTCTCAACTTCCAGGGTTCTGTTGGATCTCACACTCTTCATCGGTGTGTCTGTGACCCTACTGGCGGCTTTTTCCGACCTGTTCGGGCGCTTAGCAGGCATCCGCAACGTACTCAGCCGGGCAGGCGACGGTTCCATAGAGCCGTACGCCTTTGCCGTTCGGAATGATAGCCTTGGGATGGTCGAGCAATCCCTGAACGCGATGCTGGAACAGATTGCCTCGACGATCGAGGTGGTGCAGCGTGGGGCGGAAGAGTTTGCTGCATTAGGTAGTTCGCTCGCCCATACCACGAGCAGTGCACTCGAGTCGAGCCAGCGTGTCGCGTCGGTGACTACCGGACTTGCTGAGGAGTTGACCGATCTTCAGTTATCCGCCGAGGCCGGGCAATCAGAGTGTGAAGATGCGGCTCACGAAGCTCAGAGTCTGCACTCACGTGCAGACGAAAACGTCGGGAGTGTACGTGAACTCGCGGAAACCGCGGAGCTCGGCCGCGATCGAATTGTAGGAACGATCGAGTCGGTATTGGCAATCGGAACTGATATCAATCGGACGGCATGCATTGTTGAAGAACTGAGCGGCTTGTCGAGACAGATTGGCTCGGCCGCCCTTTCAATCGCAAAGATCGCGCGACACACCCATGTTCTTGCACTGAATGCCGCGATCGAGGCAGCTCGAGCGGAGGAGCATGGCAACGAGTTTGCAGTTGTAGCGGACCAAGTCCGCACATTGGCGGGCGAAGCAGGTCGGTCTGCACGCGATGTAGGGGACCTCGTAAGCGAAGTGAATGCGGGAATTGCAGCTGCGGCGAGCGCGTTGGTGGCCAGCGAAGAAAAAGTCAGCAGCATCAGCCAAATCGCAGGCGAGGCCCGCTCAGCGCTGAACGATATCCGTTCCGGCTCTTCTGCACCCACCAGCTTCATGATGGAGGCGACAGAGACTTCCATGTCACAGGTGAATCGCGTTCGCACGTTTGCAGACAGGATGTCACAGTTCGCCGAAACGAGTGCTCGCTGGTCCGCTGAGGTCCATGAAGCCTCAAGCGTTATGTCGAAACAGATCACCTTGATGTGCGATCTCGATCGCACCAGCCAGTACCTCGCCGATATCGCGGACAGGGTCAAACATGAACTTGCGCGGTACTCAACGACCGGACCCTATACGCATGTCTCTTCTGAAATGCGGGATTGATCGTCCCTCCCATATGTTCGCCCTGGTTGCCCGAGATATCCCACCCCTTGATCGAGCGGATGAAAGGTGCCGAACTCATGCCGGAAGGGAACGACCAATCGCCCAAGGAACTCCTCCATTGTTACGTCAAACGGGTATCGGGCCCGGAATTCATTGGCAGTCGTTCCCAGCACCGTGCGTAGGTGCCGCCCGAAGCTCTGCGGTGACGAGTACTGCAGTCGGTAAGCCACGTCCGTCAGCGTGAGGCCAGGAAGCTCGAGAAACGCTGCGGCGTAGAGCAGTCGTATTGCGGCGAGGTACCGTTTTGGTGACGGCAGGCCTGACCGGAAGAACCGCGACATGAAGGTGCTTGGATGGATTCTCAACCGATTGGTGAGCGCCTTTACAGTCGTGAGCCCCGGTGCCAACCGCACGATTGCCTCAAATACCGCCCGACAATCCTCCGTTGGTTGCCCCAAAGCCGGAAGGAGCTTGCCGAATATTCTGGCTGCGGTCGGCGAAGACGGGTGTGACACGAGGTCGCGCAAATACCGCCAGCCATCGTAAGCACTGATATCAACCATCCTGCGCACACCAAGCGCACCCAACTCCAACAACCGCTCACTCGACGCGCGGTCGTGCCGTGACACTACCGCGACCGTCGACACTCCGGGGAAGCCATCCACCAGAGTTGCGATTCGTGGAAGTTCGTCTCGTCTCACACAGCACGGCGATACGAACACGGCACTGACAGGCCTCTCACGAACTGCTCGCAGTGCCTCACCCATTGAATTGGTGTGGAGTGCGGTGAAATCGTCGCCAACCGCGGCGTCCACCTGTGACCGGAGAGTGGGCTCAACCACCGTGGCAACTGTTCTCGTCGATTCGACCAACTCCATCTCTACCCCTGTTTCCGAACTCCCCGCACCCTAGCATCGCGATCTCAACAAACTGTCAACGCAGGCCGGCCGCGTCTCAAACGCCGTATGCCTTCAATGAGCCCGATCAGGACGCTATGTTTTGGGATGGTGGTGGGGCGTGACGGTCGCGGCTCGAGCTTCTCGAGTCGAGGAAAGTCCGAGCTCCAAAGGGTAGACTGCCAGGTAACACCTGGGCGCCGGAAGGCGACGGACAGGACCACAGAAAACAAACCGCCTGTCATTTGGACAGGTAAGGGTGAAAAGGTGGGGTAAGAGCCCACCGCGCGACCTGGCAACAGGCGTGGCACGGTAACCCCCAGTCGGAGCAAGGCCAAATAGGCGGCGAGGCCCGACCCGGGCCGGTTGAGCCGCGGGTAGGCCGCCAGAGGTGGCGGGTGACCGCCATCCCAGACAGATGACCGTCCGGACGTCTCTGACGTCTGAACAGAACTCGGCTTACGGCTCCGCCACCTTCCCCCTGGCTCCGATACCCCTCGTATCGTATGATTCCCCCAACAAAGAGCTGTCCTTATCACCAACAACGAGCCGATGCCAAAACCCTACCCGCCAGATTGGGACCGCGTAGCCGACCTGAGAGTCTTTCGCACCTCCCCACAGGAGTGGCAGAAGCTCATAGGCTGGCGGTGGGATATGAAGACCAAGGGTTGGCGACTCTTACAGGTCACCTCCGGAGCGAGCAATCTGGTGGCCGTATTTGGGCGTACGAGGGCTGAGTTGCTTTCGGGGCAAGAGGGAGGATAATGAAGTTCCCCATCACCGTTTGGACATCTGTCACCCTCATTGCGGCTTCAGTCGGCGTCACAGCATGTGGACTGTTGGGAGGCAAACCGGAACCAGCGCCGATCACGAGGGCCAGCTACCAGCCATTCGATGCCAACTATCGTGGTGTGAGCTTTGGACGAACTACTCAATACTTCGAAGAGCACCCTACTGAAACCGACTTCGCACTGGAGTACTTCATCAGCGCTGATGTGGCCGCTGCAGGGGACGGACTGGCAGCGACTCTCGTGTTGGACTCTGTTCTCCTTTTCGATGGAGCGACCGGCGGCATTTCAGAAGCTCAGGTTGATTCTGCGCGCGGGACAACATTCCGTGCAGATCTGGCCGGAAACGGCCGGTTGACGAATTTTGTCGGGGGCGATTTTTCGGGCGGCCTTGCCAGAGAACTCGCGGATCGGGTACTCAAATCGTTCTTCCCTTTCTTGCCGGACCAGGGCGCCGAATCCGGGTTGGTTTGGGCTGACACACTTGAAACGAAGATGGTGGTCCAGGGTCTGGACAATAGCATTCGGTTGATCTCCGAGCATTCTGCAACCGATTGGACGCTACACTCTGGTGAGCGCGCACTTCACATCCTCACCGTTTCGAACTACAGCTTCAATGGCTCGGGGACCCAGTCAGGCCGGGCGTTCACAATCGAAGGTCGCGGCCGTCGACATATCCACAGATACTTGAGCGAAAACGGCCGGTATCTGGGCCTAATATCAGCTGATACGTCCGACGCCGAGGCCCGCATTACAGATAGGGAGATGGTGATACCAATCCATCAGACCCGAATCGACTCACTTTCAATCAGGTGAATATGGCCCGCACCCTACTGCTTCTCACCAGCATAACCTCGCTGCTCTTCGAAACGGCCCTTGGCCAGGCGTTCGCACCGCGGTCGAGTGACTACTTGTTTGCTGCGACTGCGAACGACGCACGCGCCATCTGGGTGAATCCTGCCGGCCTTGCCGCTGTGCCGGAAGCCTCGCTCATGGCCGAGTTCGTCCTGCAACACCCAGCGAACGCAGATCTACGCCTTTCCCAGATTGCAGTGGGCTTCAACTCCCAGGGTTTGTCGTTCGGGTACAACCGAGAGCGGCTGGTCACCGATTCGTCGAACAACACCTACCGTCTGGCCCTGGCGAGAGCGCTCAGAGGTTGGACTGTCGGCTTCGCGATCTCGCATTTCAGGAGCGGTCTGAATGACACTGGGTTCGACGCCGGCATTCGGCATCGCCTACTACCATCAATCCAATTCGGCTTGGTTGTACGAAACATCGGACAACCGCAGGTACGGTCCTACACGCTTCCGATAACTGGGGTCGCAAGCCTGGGTTGGACGGCAATGCCAGGACACCTGGTGATCACCGGTGAGACGATCGCGCGGAATAGGCTCGCAGGATCCGGGTACGACATGATCTACCGGGCCGGCGCTCAGCTGTCCTTCGGCAGGGTTCTTCCGATCATCGGGCTGACGGCGGTGAACTTCGACAACCGTCTCGGTGTTACCATGTGGTCGCTTGGTGTCTCTGTGGGGGGTGTCCGACGCGGTGTCTTAGTGGCGGGGATTACGCCTGACGATCCTTCACTGCGGGTCGAGACAATGAGTCTAACGGGAATTGCCACGAACCCGCTGACGGCCTGGCGGCGCTGAGCACCGTCAGGCGACGTGTTTCAGGCTATTCGAGTAACCGTAACGGCATAACCAAGCACATGTATTCTGCCGGATCGTCCCAATCGACGGGCTCGACGGTTGCGGCTCTTTCCGGCGCTTTGAGCGTCATCACGACGTCATCCGTCGGCATGTATTTCAGGATATCCAGGAGGTAGTTCGCGTTGAAGCCTATCTCCAACGGCTCATCGTCATAACCGACCGAGATCTCGTCCTGTGCCTCGCCGAGATCTGGCGTGTTCACCGAAAAACCCAGCGTTTCGGAGCCAAAAGCCATTCTAACGCGGTGTGTCTGATCGCTGGCCACCACACCAACTCTGCGCAGAGCGGCGATAAGGGCCTGCTTGCCAACCGTCGCATTCTTGTCGTTCTCGCGGGGTATGACCTGCTCATAGTTGGGGTACGGTCCTTCAATGAGGCGGGTAAATACGACTGTTGAACCACACTGGAATCCTAGGTGGTTGTCACTTCGCGCAATTGCAACTTCGTCAGACGGACCGAACAGCCTTCTTACCTGCTCCAGCGCTTTAGGCGGCACAATGAACTCCGCTGATGCCGCACCCCCGGATATCGGTACATCCATCTTTGCGAGCCGATGACCGTTTGTCGCAACCATCCGCATACGTTCCGGTCTCAGTTCCCAAAGAACACCATTGAGAATCGGGCGGCTCTCCTCGGTAGATGCGGCGAATGCAACATGGCCTATCAGCTTCTGAAGGTCGCTGGATGTGATAATCCAGCTCTCTGCGAAGTCCACCGTGGGGAAACTGGGGAACTCTTCTTTCGGTATGCCGAGAAGCTTGAACTTCGAATGACCACACTCGAGATTGATTCGCTGCTCACCTGCGCCCGTTACCCTGATAGCCGCGCTTGGCAACTCCCGGACTATCTCCACGAGTTTCTTTGCTGGCAGCGTAACCGAACCTTCTTCGTCGACCTCTGCTGGGACAGTGGTACTCACCGCAATATCCAGATCAGTCCCGGATATCTGTACACCTTCAGCCGATGCGGTAACGAGAACATTGGACAACACCGGGAGCGTAGTTTTCGCAGGTACGCTCGCTGCGACAGCGAGGAGGCCTTCCTGGAGTCGTTCTCGAGTGATTGTGAACTTCATTGTTTCTCCACAGGTGGATAAGAAGTACCTACTCCTATATTACTTGTATACTAAAAGTAGTCGTAGTAGGGACAGAGGAAATCTGCAAAAAGCACGCAAGCAATTGCCAGTCTGGAAGTTACTCACCCCAATTGATGTTGGTTCTCTGTCGGCGATGTTGAATGATGGTGGACATTTCGACTGCGGTGCCGG
>JBDGYW010000416.1:0-6083 GCA_039588935.1 Gemmatimonadota bacterium
CACCTCGGCAACTGTGTTGATGGCGGGCAGGTCACCGAGGAACTCAGCTTCTGCCTGTGCCCGGAGCACCGGACCCTGGGTGTGCTCCGCGAGCCGCGCGACAATTCCGTAGTCCTCGCAGCTCATCGCGAACGAAGGGACCTCGTCCGTACGCGCCTGGAAGATCCGGTTGGCACCGTAGCCGTTGGGCCATTCCGACGTGAGAATTCCGACCGCGCCGGCCTGCTCGAGGGCATCCGGCAGCGTCCGTGATCCGTAGCCCGTGTTTTCGATACGGGTTCGCCATGCCGCCTGTGCTGCCGTGCGCTCTTCCTGCATACGTGTGAACACGTTCCCGGGCGCTTGTCCACCCATGAACCGACGCATCATTCTGGCCTGTGCACCCACCTGCGTGAACTCCTCCCATGCAGCATCGGGACGGCAGGTTGGTTGTGGGAAGGAGATCGCAACAAACTTGCCCTCTACCTCGGGCATCCAGGCCGCGAACGCTGCGCTGTCCGGAAGGTCGGGAAGCAGAACGACGCCGGCTTCGATCGGTTCCCCGCCAGGGGTGCCGGGACTCCAGGCGAGCATCATGGCGTTCAGCGACCGCACGTGCGGCTGAACCAGGGAGACGTAACTTGGCCCGCGATTCCAACCCAGCCAGGTACCGTACTGCTCCGTGCGTGCGGGAACGCCCCAACCCGCGTATTTGTCGATCATCCATGCAGCACCAGCCGCGAGGCTGGGTGAGCCAGTGAGCCGGGGGCCAATCGAGTCGTTGAGGGTTTGAGAAAGCTCATAGACCTGGGATCGGTTCATTCCTTCGTCCCAGATCGCACGTAGAATCGGGTTGTCTGTGGGGAAGCTCTGTGCTGCCGCGTTGATGGGAGCGATCAGCACAAAGAGCGACATCCAGCGGACACATGACTGCCTCATGAAATGCTCCTGTGAAGTGTTTGTGTGATTTATACAAAATATGGTGGCGGAAGGCCGTGCGTCGAATTCGATGTGTACCTGGTGGGTTGTACATCGCGTCGCGATGCCGGGGTTCGCCACGGAAAGCGGCGGCCGGCCGGCGAAGTGGTTACTGAGCGGTAGAATGTTCATCATGGGCATGAAACTCGACGGAACCCTTGGGAAACAGCAAAGCGACCACCAGGCCAACGAGCGCCATGCCCGCCATAACCAGGTAGACCGTCGATAGTCCGCCGTCCAGGGCGTTGACGAGAGCCCTGAGGGTTTCGGCCGGCATCTGCGTTCTTGCCCCGGGGTCGAGTGCCGCATTCACATTCACGTCTGCGCTCAGATTCGACGACAGATGTGCGTTGAGAACCGCACCCAGCGCGGCGACCGCTATAGCTCCTCCGATGGTTCTGAAGAACTGAACCGAGCTAGTTGCGACACCGCGCTGTTTGCGCGGGACGGCGTTCTGGACGGCGAGAAGATACGGAGTCGACATAAAGCCGAGTCCCATCCCGACGAATAACATCGCCAGCATCACGGCAACGCGACCGGAATCGGGATTCGCAGCCGACAGCAGCAGGCAGCCCATCGCGCCTAGCACCGCTCCCATGATAGTAAAGGGGCGATAGCCGAATCGATAAAGCAGCCATCCCGAAGCCGTGCTGGCAATCGGCCATCCGATCGACATTGGCGCCAGCGTCATGCCCGCGTCGATTGCCGAGCCTCCGAGCACACCTTGAGTGAACATCGGAACGAACGCTGCCGCGCAAAAGAGTATCGTGCCCAAAACGATACTACCCATGCTGGATACCGCGATGACTGGGTTTTTGAACAGATCCAGAGGTAGCATTGGCTCAAGGGAGCGGTTCTCCTGCCATAGGAAGAGCAGTAGCACCACACCGGACATGCCGATCATCGCCAAAGTGCGTGGGTCGAGCCAACCCCAGAGTTCGCTGCCTTCGAGCAAAGCAAGCAACAGCAACGCGATCGCAACCGTAAGGCTCACGGTGCCCGCGATGTCGAGTCTGTGTTGACGGCGATTCGTCTCCTCGCGGTAGAACAAGAATAGGCCTGCCACGGATGCCAGCCCGAACGGGATATTGATATAGAAAACCCAACGCCATGACAGCAAATCGGTAATGAGCCCGCCGGCCGCCGGGCCGATTATGCTCGAAACAGCCCAGACACCGGAGAAGAGGCCCTGGACGCGTCCCCGCTCCTGGATGGTGTAGATATCTGCCATCAAGGTTACAGAGACAGGCATCACGGCGCCCGCCCCGAGTCCTTGCACGGCACGGTACGCAATGAGCTGCCCGGGCGTCGTTGAGGTACCCGCAAGCGCCGCTCCGAGCAGGAATAGCGCTACACCTACAGTGAAGATTCTCCTGCGTCCGAACAGGTCGGCCAACTTGCCGTACATCGGTACGGTAGTAGTGGAGGCGAGCAGGTAAGCGGAGAAGACCCAGCTGTACTTCGCCATGCCACCGAGGTCGGCTACTACCGTCGGCATTGCGGTGCCAACGGCGGTTGCCTCCAGCGCGGCAAGGAACATGGCCAACATCAAGGCGGCTGTTACCAGTCTACGTTCGCGTCCGGGTTCCAATTCTCAGATATGTCTTCGATTGCGATACGTCGAAAAGATCGATTGGAGGGCCGACACTGCCGCCCCGCGTGCATCTGAGGTCGGAACGTAAGAGGTTAAAGGTGGTTAGTTCAATCCCCGCCGTTGCGCCACTTAGTTGCAACTCTTTCGGGGTGTCGGTCATCAAACAAGATTGTGAGGGTGGGATCGTTGGGGGGGGGGCTCCATTCAATCACTCGAGGAGGCGGGACCGTGCTCTGCAGATTCAGCGTCCTTCCGTTCAGTTTGTCAGTTCTGTTCTCTGTTTCAATCTCCGGTTCCGGCTGTGCTCAGCAGCCGGGCGAGCGCGGCTACCACGACGAATCCGTTCTGCCAGCGGGCAAAATCGGTGAGCGCATCACCAGCTTGATCGAAACATTCAACTCGGGAGACCCTACAGAGGTTGAACGCTTCCTCAACGAAGAGTGCACGGCTTCATTCCGCAATTTTGTTCCATTGGAAGAACACCTAAACGTGTTTGCGACCACTCGGCGACAATGGGGTGAGGTAACCTTTCACGGCGTTCGGTCCTACGATCCGCCCCGACCGAACGAGACGGTAGTGGTCTTGAGGGACAGCAACTTTGACTCGTGGCGTGCGTTTACCCTCGGGTTCGACGACAATCATGAGAACAAGATCTCCAGCATCGGCCTCAACGCGGCACGCACTCCCACGAACGTGACCGAGCCCGCCCTGGCAGAACAAGACCTGCTGCGTGAGGTGGCGGCTTTGATAGATCGCACCTGTGAGCAGGACGTCTTCTCAGGGAGTGTGTTGGTCGCGGCTGGAGAAGATGTCCTGTTCACCCAAGCATGTGGAGAGGCGAGCAAGCGCTTTCATGTGCCCAACAACATCGACACCAAGTTCAACCTGGGGTCGATGAACAAGATGTTTACTTCCACTGCGGTGATGCAGCTGGTTGAGAGCGGAGTAATCTCGGTACACGATACACTATCGAAGTTTCTGGATGAGTCATGGCTGCCGCGAGACGTAACGGCCCGGATCACCATCCACCACCTGCTCACGCACACATCGGGGCTTGGCAGTTACTTCAATCGGACCTATGCGAACAGTTCACGGCAGCTTTTCCGCGCGCTAGACGATTACAGGCCTTTGATCCGAGACGAACGCCCTTCATTCGATCCCGGCGCCGACTGGCAATACAGCAACACCGGAATGTTCCTGCTCGGCGTCGTGATCGAGAGCGCCACCGGCACTGACTACTTCGACTATATCAGGGAGCACATCTGCCAGCCGGCTGGTATGTCAAATTCCGATTGCTACGACATGGACCTGCCGGTCGAGAACCTTGCGATAGGATACGATCCGGCGCCGAACTCCGAGTGGGGATACGAAAACAACCTATACAAGCACGTCATCAAGGGCGGGCCGGCAGGTGGCGGTTTCTCTACCGTCGGCGACCTTCATCGGTACGCGCTAGCGCTCCTTTCGGGCGACTTGGTTTCAGAGGAGATGCTCGAGCTGATGTGGACCGACCATTTCGGCGCCGGCTACGGATACGGATTCGGTATTCAGGAGGGTCCCAACGGAAAGGTCGTCGGCCACAGTGGCGGTTTCGCGGGGATCAACTCCAACCTCGACATCATGGTCGACCGTGGCTACATCGTGGCGGTCATGTCCAACTACGGTGGTGGGGCGAGCCCGGTCGCGAGTAGAATTGCGGCGTTGATGTTGAGGGTGCCGAGGGAAAGGTAGCTGGGGCCACCGGGCGTCTGTCTGACGCCGCGGACGGAGCGTTTTCCATCGCAGATGGACCGTTTGCAGCTGCCAGCAGCGCGTTTTCGTCTGAAGATCGACCGGGCGCACGAGCGGACGGAGCGGTTTCGTTTGTAGATGCACCGGCTGCAGCGGTAGATGGCGCGGTCACAACAACAAATCCAACGTTAGCAGTTGCGGGATGCGCGTTTTCGAATGCAAATGAACCGTTTGCAGTTGAAGATGCAGTGGTTTCATCTGCAGATGGAACGTTTTCAGGTGCGTATGGTTGCCATTTCGGAAGGTTGTTGGCACGGTCGGAGCGTTGTCGGGATCTTTGGATCGTTATGTGACAACCAAGTACTTGCCAGGCTCCGTCAGGCGTTCTGCGCTTTTCCTGCGTCGAGCGGGGCAGGCAGATGCCGCTCCCACCATTTCGCCGCGCTCTCGCTTGTCCAAGGATTGTCGAAAACCACCTTGTCCAGTCGTCCGGCCAGTTCTGTCGCCGATTGAGGTCTGTTGGTCGGCTCCTTCTCCAGGCACTCCATCACAATGCGTTCGAGCGCGGGAGGGATGTCCAGTTCAGAGCGAGCGGATGGCAGTTCAGGGATGTCCCGGGCGTGGCTGACAATCACCGCCATCGCGGAGGGGCCCTCAAACACGAGCAACCCCGTCAGCAGCCAGTATGCAACACATCCTAGAGCGTAGATATCCGCTCTTCCATCCACCGGGCCTCCGTCCCACAGCATCTCTGGCGCCATGAAAGTCGGCGTGCCTACAGCCGTGCCGTGCTGTGTCAGGTCACCGCGATCTTCATCGGTGGCCCGGTGTTTCTTCACCAGACCGAAGTCGAGGACCTTCACGAAATCATTTTCGCGGCCGTAGCGACAGATGAACAAGTTCGCGGGCTTGATGTCCCGATGTGTGAGGCCCGCTTCGTGCGCTTCGTCGAGGGAGTGGCAAACCTGTCTCAGAACGTGCACCACACGCTCTGCTGGGATCGGACCGTGCTCCTTCACCAGCGTGTCCAGGTCAATGCCGTCGAGCAGCTCCATCACATAGAAGAACGTCCCATCCTTCGAGAGTCCGAAGTCGTAGATCTCCACGGTGTGCGGCGACCGCAGGCTCGCGGTGGCTTGTGCCTCCCGTTCGAACCGTTGGAGCAAGGTATGCCCGGCTGCTTCGTCTGTCCCCACTGCATCGGGCCGGATGAGCTTGATCGCCGCGGGCCGAGCCAGCATGCGGTGCTTGGCGCGCCACACCTCACCCATACCACCGCGTCCCAGGAGCGACTCGAGGTGGTAGCTTCCCATCTGTTTTGCCTTGGCCACGTCGACGTTCAAGCCGTATATGATCCGCGACGCAACGTAGGCGATGATCACTGCCAGGGTGGGACTGATCAATGTGCCTGGCAGTGTGCCCTTCAAGGTTTCCAAAGGATAAACACCCTGAGACCACAGGCCGAGCGCGGCGAGCGGCTCCATACTAGCGGCGGCAATAGAGGCGACCAACATGATTCGAGGAGGACAGGGAACAATCACTGGGAAGAGGATCACGATCGGTATGCACCAGGAGATGAACATCGGTGCACCGGTATCTCGGTAAAACCACAGCTGGCCTGCAGAAGCAGCCACGAGACAAAGCATCACCTCGAGCCCCAGCCCGAGGTAAAGCACCGCTGTGTTACTGAATCGGCGTCCACGTGCGGCCACCCATACAAAAGACGCGGCAGCCAGGTTGAAAGTCTGCGCAACCACGTTGAAGGCGGAGCCAAACACGTCCACTTTGCCGCTCACGAGGA
>JBDGYW010000417.1:0-6860 GCA_039588935.1 Gemmatimonadota bacterium
GGCCACCCATGAGCTGCGAATGCATTGCCCCCTGGGTAACGCATCACGCATACTCGAGACTGCTAATGGAACGTTACGCCGGCGGACACTTCTTGGGAATATCAGGCGCATGAAGCGCGACGAGCGCGCTAGGAGCAGTTGAATTGTGCGCATGGTGAGGTCGCAGATGTCCGAACGTTGTTTGCAGCTGGTGAGCTTGCGTTCGCAGCTTATTTGCGGAGTCGTTAGCCAGCGCACAGAGGCGACCAAGAGGCGCACTTGTCCTCCCTCAAAGTGGAGTGAAGCATGAGAATTCTGCGCGCCAGTTTGATCCCGATTGCAGGCTTGGTGCTTGCTGGTTGTTCGATGTACGAAGCCAGCGTTGATTTGCCAGCGGAAATCCAGAGGATCCGAGATTCGGATCGGGCGTTGCTCCGCGCCGAGACAGAGCGGGACTTGGAGGGGGCGATGGAACATATTGCTGCCGGAGCTGTGCTCCAGCCGCCAAACGCTCCTCCCGTTGTCGGCACGACTGCGATTCGTGCGTTCTACCGTGAATGGTTCGAGACTCCGTACCGTGCGATTGTCTGGGAGTCCGACACTGTCATGACCTCCTCCGCGGGAGACCTAGCCTACCTCGTCGGGAAAAGTCGCGTAGAGCTTGAGACGCCGGACGGCGTGAATCAATTTCCCGGGAAATACATCACTATCTGGCGTAAAACTGATGGTCGGTGGCTGTGTGTCGCCGTCAGTTGGAGCGGGAACCAGCCCGCGGAGAATTTGGGAAGCGCTGGCTAACAAACCCATGCGCCGGGTCGTTATACAGCCGCCGCTCGCGCGATGGCGTTCGACGAGGCGTTTCCCAGACTTCTGGAGGACTACGGTGTCGTCACTGCTGGCGTCGGCATCATTGAAAGTGGCGAGCTGGCCTGGGCCGGCTATTATGGCGAACAAAGCCCCGGAGTGCCGGCTTCGGCAGCTACTCAGTTCGACGTGGCTTCCATCACAAAGACCGTTACAGCGGAGACAATACTCCGCTTGGTTGGGGCCGGCAGACTCTCGCTGGACGAGTCGATGGCAACTCATTGGGTGGATCCGGAAATTGCCGACGATCCGCGCCACAGACTGATCACACCGCGCATGGTGCTCAGCCATTCATCGGGGCTTCCGAATTGGCGTTTCCTTCGAGATACCGATGGCTACTTCGACCCGAGCATGCTCCTTCGAATCCTCTTCGAACCTGGCTCCTCCTACAACTATTCAGGCGAGGGCCTTGAGTACGTTGCGCGTTTCGCCGAGCGCAAAATTGGCAGGGATTTCGAAGAACTCGTCAAGGAACACGTTTACGTTCCCGTTAGAATGAATGGCGTGTCCTTCAGTGCACGGGAAGCCAACTTCGGAAACATCGTCCGCGCTGAGGATGAGGACGGCGTGTTCCATGGCCACTACTGCCGTCCCTCGGGCAGCTGCCGGGACGAAGGAGAATGGTCCGCCGCCGACGACATGCGCGTGACGATCCCCGACCATGCCAAGTTCCTGGTTGCCGTCATGAACGTCGTCGGTTATGGCGACGAGATTGCCGAGGACCGCAACCGCGTCCAAGTTGAGAAGTGGAATGTCCCCGAGTCCATTCTTGTTCTGTGTGAGTACGTGTCCGCAGAAGCGTGCCCCCTGCAGCAAGGCTACGGACTCGGTTGGGAAGTAGCTGACTATGGTGACTACAGGATCCTGAGTCATGGCGGCAATGACTGGTCTGAGGCGGCCATCGCGTATTTCTACACTGACACGAAGGATGGCATCATAGTCTTCCTCAATGCGCCGAGGTCGAGGGCTAGCGCGATGATGCCCCATGCCATTGAACTCGTCCATCCAGGCTCGCCTTTCATTCCTTTCTACACGTTCTGGGCCGGTGCTGGATAACAGGCGCATGAAGCTTATGGGCTGGGCCGTTAGGCGCCCGCAGAATCGACACGGTATTTGACTGAAATGTCAGGAATTGGGTTGCTGAATGAAAAACCGCTCCACGCATCGTTGAAGGAATGGTACGCACAGCCAGAAGACCAATTTGAAGTCGCAGTTGATGGGTTTGTGATTGATATCGTTCGAGATGATCTCTTGCTGGAAATCCAGACCGGCAACCTTGCATCCATCAAGTCGAAGCTGAAAAACCTGGCACGTTCACATCAGATACGATTGATCTATCCGGTAGCTCAGGAGAAGTGGATTGTCAAGTTGGCGAAGGATGACAGTAGTGGAATAACTCGTCGCAAATCGCCCAAGAGAGGGCAGGTGGAAGATCTGTTCTGGGAAATGGTGAGCTTCCCACAGCTGCTGGCGAACCCCAGCTTCTCACTGGAAGTATTGATGATAAGGGAAGAAGAAGTGAGGCGGTACGCGGGGAAGCGGAAATGGCACAGGAGAGGATGGGTTATTGAGGAGCGTCGGTTGCTGGGAGTGGTAGAGCAGAAGTTGTATGAGGAGCCGGCAGATTGGCGAGCGTTTCTTCCCGACGATGTGGGGACGTTTACCGCGAGAGATTTGGCGGAGGCAATTGGTATCAGGACACAGTTGGCGCAGAGGATGGTGTATTGCCTCCGAAAAGTGAACGTGATCAAGTTGATAGGCAAACAGGGGCGGGCCAACCTGTACAGAGTCGCTGGCGCTTGACATAAACTCTGAAGTGCGACAATGAGGGTTGTGTGGCACAGCACTGCTCTGGGGTACGGAAACTGAGGCGTTTTCTAGGTCGTAAGGTGGTTGCGAAGTGACTCAAACATTGGGGAACTCTTCAACGGGCAGGTGATACCATGAGGCGAATCCTAGCGCGCGGACTGGCAGTGCTGACGGTCACCGGAGCGGTCCTGCTTCTGCTTAGTGCAGTACTCCCAATGGTTCTTCTCGACACAGCTGACTCGCCGATCGGCTGGGTTCGCGACAGTGCTTGGCCTCATCTCAGTCTGATTGCGTTCGGGTTCGCCGCTGTGATGCCGTTCATCATGCTGGCGATATACACGTGCCAGATTGAGGAAACAGGAATGCTCGGGCTCATTGGCCTCGCGGTGTCGTTGATCGGTATGGTAGCATACTTGGGTTTTCAATTTGACATGGCGTATGTGTGGCCGGTCCTCGCCGTGAGGGCACCGGAGTTGGTCGACTTCAGTGGTCCTATGTTTCGTGATCCACGCTTTGCCTTCGTGCACGTGTGGATGGGTCCAATACACGCATTAGGCGTGCTGCTGTTCGGTGTCGCGCTTGTCAGAGCACGTGTCTTCCCCCGTACGGCAAGCGTGCTGTTTATGATTGGTGTGATCTTGTCGGCGGGAGGAATGTTTCCGCCGTTTCTGGTCCGGGCGGTGGGTGCGGTATTGGGAGCCCCTGCGATGGTATGGATTGCAGCGATTCTGTGGGACCCGAAGGAACGAGAGTCCGCTGTCACTTGACAAGCGAATGAAGCAGTCGAGCGCGATAGGGGCCGTTGCGTTGTGCGCATGGTGGCATCAAAGATCACTGACTCATCTGAACGCTGGAGTGGAGTTCGCTCGCAGTGTACTCACTGATTGGTTGGGCAACACTGACACAATGAGACGCCCGCTGCACTATAGGACGATACCTGGCCGGCTGAGCGACTCCGGTGCCATCCGACTGACGCCAAAGGTGCCGAACACGGAAGGTGCAGTTGGATGGGGCGCGTGGTGACGTAGTTGAAGATTCACAAATCAAGGAACTGGCTGGGAGTCCGCTTGCGGCCTATACGCAGGGCGGTCATACATCTGTGGAGAATGCCGGATGCTGAGTAAGAGCGAAGACGCGCACGGGCGCATGACATACGATCATTTCCTCGGCGTTGATACGCCAGCGTTCATCGAGAGGGACGACGGCATGCTCCACGCGTCGCCTGGCGTCGAGATGTACTTCGCCCCGTTCAGGAAGTGGCCGAAACATGAACGCGATGCCATGCGGTACGTCAGAGGCCGAGTATTGGACGTGGGTTGTGGCGCTGGCCGCGCTGCACTTCACCTCCAGGCTCGCGGCAAAGATGTGCTTGGTATTGACAGCTCCCCCCTGGCAATCAAGACCTGTCGGTTGCGGGGCGTTAGGCGCACGCGGGTACTTCTGGTGACACAGGTCAGTCGGCGGCTCGGACAGTTTGACACGATCCTGATGTTTGGGAACAACTTCGGACTGATGGAGAACAAGAAGCGCGCACGATGGCAACTGGGTCGGTTCGGCGCAATCACCGGCGACAGCGGCAGGATCGTCGCCGAGACTATGGATCCGTACGACACGGACGATCCGCTCCATCTCCGCTATCACAAACGCAACCTGCGAAGCGGGAGAATGGCCGGCCAGGCACGAATCAGAGTGCGCTATCAAACCTACCGGACTCCGTGGTTCGACTATCTGCTCGTGTCGCGAGACGAGATGAAGCGCCTCATTGACGGAACGCCTTGGGAAGTCGAACGGTTCATCGACTCGGACGGTCCGGTGTACGTGGTGGTATTGCGAAAGACAGCGGCTGGCAAACATTAGAGCGAAATTGCAGGCACATAGGGATGCATGCCTCGAGCTGCAGGCCGGCACATGGGGCAGAGATCGAATGGGAGACGAACTATGAAAGAGACCAGGCTAATCGCCGTACTGCTGCTTTCCGCTGTTTCTGCATCTTCCCTCCATGCACAAGAACACGGTGAAGGGCTGCCAGCGATATCAGTGGGCGCCACGGGCCGAGTGGAGATCGCAGCAGATTTTGCCGTTCTGACGCTCGGGGTGCACCTTCAGGATTCCACACCTACCCTTGCCGCTACCGGGATGGACAATCGAATCGGCAGGGTGATTGACGCACTCATGACTTTGGGGTTTCCTCCCGAGTCGCTACCAACCGCTCATTACCATGTGACTCCAAATAGAGGCCACGACCGTCTGCGGATCATCGGCTACGATGCGAACTCCGCCGTGCGCGTGACCGTCTGGGATCTTGCCACTGTGCCTGCGGTGATCGAGGCTGCCCTGGCGGCGGGAGCCACCGATGCTACCGGGCTCCAGTTTGGCGCTTCTGACGAACGTGAAGCACGTGATGAAGCTCTGAAGAAAGCCATCGCGGAGGCGAGACGCGACGCCGAAGTCATTGCCGAGGCGGCCGGCGGACGCCTGGGTCCGCTCCTTGAAGTTTCGACTCAGTCGTCGAATATCCGTCAGGCTCGCGCCATGGAGTTCTCAGGGGTCGGCGCACCGGGTCCACAGATAACGCCACGCAACATCACGGTGGTCGCCAATGTGAGCGTCAGATGGGCTTTCCAGGAATATTGACGTTTGGCTGTTGTGCCGGATCCTTGGCCAAGGTGAACTTCGACTATTGATGGCGAGAGGCTTCAACCGGATGACAAAGGTGAAAGAGTCACTCCGACAGAGCATCAAGACGATTCTGGCCCCGGAGGACTGCAAATGAGACAGAAGTCACCCTTTACCCTCATCGTCCTGTTCGTAGCGGCGACCTTGTGGGTTTCTCCAGTGGAGGCTCAGGAGGATCGTGATGCCATCTTGGCGACGGTCCAGCAGTTCTTCGATGCCCTGGCGGAGAGCGACACCGTTCTTGGTCGGACTGCCGTATTGTTGGAAGGCCAGTACTTCAGACTCCGGGAAGTTGGGGACAGTCTGGATCTCGGTCGCACGACCCATAGAGACTTTCTGCGCAACCTGGCGGTTGGCGGCAACGATTTTCTCGAGCGGATGTGGGAGCCCACCGTCCTACAGCATGGCCGCATGGCGGTCGTCTGGACGCCGTACGATTTTCACCGCGGACGTGAATTCTCGCACTGTGGTGTGGATGTGTTCAATCTGATACGGACAGATGCCGGCTGGAAGATCGCCGGTATCATGTATACGGTTGAACCCACCGGTTGTACGCCGAGTCCGCTCGGACCGCCGGGCAGGCCGTAGCGGGACTCACTCACTTAGGGAGGCACGTTGCTACATAGCGAGCATGATCGGGACCATGGGGGTATCGGTGAGTTGCCGCCATGGATCGATCTGTGCGGTGCCGACGGGATGCGATATGCTTTGCCGTACCGTGAGCTCATGTCCATCGAGATGCCTTCACCGCAAATGGTAACCCTACGGTTCGCCGACCGACGTGTGGTGGTGCAAGGCCGCAACCTCGAGCCTGTGTACGATGCCCTGGTCAGCGAGAAGCTGGCTCAGTTGCGAGAGGCTGACGTGGATTGGGCGTCAGAATCAGAGACATTCATCTCGAAGATGACGATTGTCCGCAGTCCGGAACACGAATGAACGGGCCGATTCCGCTCGCCGCTGTGCTTGGGCTCAATGCGATTCGGAAGGAGGGTGTGGTTCTATGACTACTTTTGGAGCTTCAGTGGTGACAGTGGTCGCAGTCAGCATTTTGGTCGGGTGTGGCGAACGCAATCCGGACCACGAGGACTCGGATTGGTCCATCGACCAGAGGTCCTACAACCTCGGTGGAATCGGTGCATTCGCGGAGATGGTGGGTGCCGGAGTGAAGAGTCTGGCACTGAGTGCACCACTCGATCCGGCGGAGATGGATGCGATCGTCCGAGAAGCCGAGCGGATCGCAGCCAATCATGATGTGGAGATCTATCGGGAGACCGACTTTCTGGTAACCGACTTGTTCTCCGCCAGCCTCACGGACGGTAAGCACGTACTTCTCATCTGTCATGAATCCGAGCTTCAGGAATACATGGATCTCAAGGCTCTGAAACAGCGGCTCGTGGAGTCCGGCCAGTATGACGCCGATGCCCGAGCGGAGATTGCCCACCGCATGGGTGAGCTGTTGAGCTACACCGAAGAAAAGCTTGCCTCGCTCCTTCGCGCAGAGCCCTGAAGATCCCTTCGGTGCAGATGGTAAG
>JBDGYW010000418.1:0-6074 GCA_039588935.1 Gemmatimonadota bacterium
ACGGTCCGCATGAAAATGTGCCGGTCGACCCAGTGGTAATAGAGTCTGCGCACAACCAGTGACTTCTGCCGGTGAATCCGAAATGACACTGCGGAGAATCAGGCGAGGCTGCGGTCGGTGACGAACTGGAGACACAGCTTACACGAAGTGATTTTCGAGGCGGACACAACGCCTGGCAAAACGTTCGATGTCGTCCTTCTGGTCTGTATTCTCCTCAGCGTTGTCGCGGTACTACTCGAAAGCGTCGCTGAGATAGCTGAGGTCTACGGAACAGTGCTGCGTGCAGCCGAGTGGGCGTTCACGATCCTTTTCACAATAGAGTACGCCCTCCGGTTGCTATCGGTGGGAAAGCCGCTTCGCTACGCGCTCAGCTTCTTTGGCATAGTCGACCTGCTTGCGATCGTGCCAACGTATTTCAGTCTCGTGATCGCGGGCTCGCAGTCGCTCATCGTCATCAGGGCGTTACGCCTGTTGAGGGTGTTCCGCGTATTGAAGCTTGCGCATTTCGTTGGTGAAGCTCGAATGCTCCGTGCGGCCCTCCGTGCCAGCACCACGAAGATCGTGATCTTCCTTGGCACTGTGCTGACGTTGGTGTTGATCATCGGTGCTTTGATGTATTTGATCGAGGGTGAGGAGCGGGGCTTCACGAGCATACCACAATCGATCTATTGGGCTATAGTGACGATGACCACGGTGGGATACGGAGACATCGCACCGCACACCGTGGGGGGGAAGGCCCTCGCGTCGGTTGTGATGATTCTCGGATACGGGATTATCGCAGTGCCAACCGGTATCGTGACAGTGGAGATTGCCTCCGCGAGCAGACTTCCAATTTCGACACAGGCCTGTCCGGAGTGTGGAAGTGAGGGGCACGATTCCGATGCGAAGTACTGCAAATACTGTGCGTCGCAACTGTGAGGTGCGTTCCGATCAGGGCGTAGTGAACGACCGCGCCCTTGTGGTTGGAGGACCTCTTGGAGCACGACATGCGTGACTTCCTGAGCAGACTGAGAAGAAGGGATGTTACAGCGAGGCGTCTGCCGCTTGATTTCGACGCCGGGCTCATCGTCGGTTTCTTCTGTACGGTCTGTTCTGCAGTAGTCGGTTACCTTCGCGGAGTCTCTGCCGGAATCCTGACTGGGTGGGCGCTCGGACTGCTCGTTTTGGTGTTCGGAATAGCAGGTGCGGTTGTCGGTGGTGTCATTGCGGGTCGCCCGGATTTCGGCCCCAGCACACGAACAGCAGCAGTGCGTGGAGTTGTGGCGGTAGTCCCACTCTATGCGATCGGGGGCTTGTTGTTCCTCCCCGTCGGTAGCTGGTTCTCATTGTTGCCCGTGCTGAGTTTGGCCGCCGCCGGTTTGGTGGGTCCGCCCATCGGCATTTTTGTGTACCGGACATACCGTCGGCGTGACTCCGAGGAGGCACCAGTTGAGCCCGCTGTCGAACTCGCTTGGCTGAAAGGGGAGATGCTAGGGAGTTGGACGCCGCTCCTCGTGAGCATAGCGGTCCTTGGCTCGCTCGGCGTAGGTATGCGGGTATTGCCGGAGGAAGTCACGGCACCGACATCACGTCCTCCTGCTCCCCCGACGTTGACGGAGCTTTTTCAGATGCTCCCGAGCATTCGGGAGGCAGTTGCGGCCGATTCTACAGATCCGGGTGCGCGACTGCACCTCGGGACTACCCTCTTTAGCCTCGGACGGTATGACGCGGCATTGGCAGAGCTCAGGGAAGCTGTACGACTTGATTCAACTATGGCTGCCTCTTGGAAGGCTTTTGGGCGAGCATCGTACTATGCTGGCTTTCCGCGGCAAGCGGCAAGGGCGTACTGGAATGTGATCAGGATCGACCCTTCCGCGCTCAACACTTCTGGCCTGGACCGTGTTGTGCTCGACGCAGCGCTGAGTAGCGAAACTCAAGCTGACACGGTTTCCGAAACCATCAACTGAAACGATCTTATTCCCATGAAAATCGATTGGATTGGCTGGACCGAAACTGGGGCTGCAAAATACCTCGATCAGACTCTCCTTCCGCAGCAAGAAGTTTTCCGGGAGGCGCATACTGTCGACGACATGATTGAGGCCATAAAGGCACTACGTGTGCGCGGAGCACCCCTGATCGGTATTTCGGCCGCGATGGGCTTGACCGCCGCGGCCGCTGATCAGAAGGATCTCACGCGAGAGTGGTTTGAGAACGCGGTCGCTAGGCTTGGAGACGCCCGGCCAACAGCTGTGAACCTCAAGTGGGCGCTCGATCGGATGAGTCGAGTGGCTGACGAAGTTTTCGACGACGGAGCTTGTGCAAGCTCCGTCGTCGAGGCACTTCGGTCGGAGGCTCAAAGCATTTGGGACGAAGATACTGCTATGTGTCGTGCAATCGGAGATGCCGGTTCTGAGCTTCTCGACAGCGGGACCACGGTGATGACTCACTGCAATGCGGGTGCGTTGGCGACAGGTGGGATCGGTACGGCGCTTGCCCCGATCTACGTGGCCCACGAGAAAGGAAAGGACGTAGCAGTCTTTTCCTGTGAAACCCGCCCGCTGAGGCAAGGTGCGCGACTCACCAGCTGGGAACTGTCGAAGGAAGGTGTGCCGGTCACGTGCATTGTGGACGGTGCGGCGGGATCGGTGATGGCGGACGGCAGGATTGACCTAGTGATTACCGGAGCCGATCGCATTGCCGCCAATGGGGACTCGGCGAACAAGATCGGAACGTACGGATTGGCGGTTTTGGCGAAAACTCACGATATCCCGTTTTACATAGCGGCTCCCCGCAGCACCATAGATCTTTCAACTCCGTCTGGGGATGCCATACCGATTGAGGAGCGTAGCGGAAGCGAAGTCGATGCTGCGCCAGGAGCTCGAGTATTCAACCCCGCGTTCGACGTGACGCCAGCCTCGTATATAAGTGGCATTATCACCGATCGTGGGATAATCGCCCCACCCTACTCGGCGCCCATCGCGGCTCTCTTGACTTGAGACTGAGATCTCGATGAGGACTGTGCTTGCTCTCGATCAGGGCACGACCGGCTCTACGGCGTTGGTTGTTTCGCGTGAGGGAGCCGTATCGGGTCGAGGTTACCGCGAATTCCCTCAACACTATCCTCAACCGGGTTGGGTGGAGCACGATCCGGAGGAAATTCTCGCTGCAACGGTGGAGGCTGCCGGCGATGCGATCAAGTGCGCCGGCCGAACCCCGGACGCGATTGGCATCACCAATCAGAGAGAAACGGTTGTTGTCTGGGACCGGACAACCGGGACACCTCTGCATCGAGCCATCGTCTGGCAAGATCGGAGGACCACCAAAAGGTGCGGTGAGCTTCTCGAGGACTATGGTGCTGAGTACCTGAGGAAGCGCACCGGACTCGTTTGGGATCCATACTTTTCGGGTACCAAGATCGAGTGGCTGCTCGAACAAGTCCCTGAGTTGCGTCGACGAGCGGAGGCGGGAGAGGCGGTATTCGGCACTGTGGATACCTGGCTCGTCCACAGACTGACGCATGGCCAGGCGTTCGTCACAGACCACACCAATGCGTCGCGAACGCTGCTCTACAACATCGGGTCCCACGGCTGGGATGATGATCTCCTGCATGCGTTCAACGTTCCGCGGCAGAGCCTCCCGGAGATCCGGTCTTCCAGCGAGGTCGTTGGCATCGCCGCTACCGAGTTTTTCGGGGCTGAGATCCCAATTGCGGGCATCGCTGGTGATCAACAAGCGGCGCTTTTCGGCCACGCTTGCTGGGAACCGGGATCTGCGAAATGCACATACGGGACCGGTGCATTCCTGCTCGAGAATGTCGGTGCTGTCAGGGGCGCTACAGATGAATCGGCTGTGCTGACGACTATTGCATGTGATTCGACGGGCCAGCCCACTTATGCTCTGGAAGGGTCCATCTTCGTTGCCGGGGCGGCGGTTCAGTGGCTCAGAGATGGCCTGGGCATTTTCGAGCACGCTTCGGAAACCGGGGATCTTGCGGCAAGCGTGCCTGACAACGGTGGCGTCTACTTTGTTCCGGCGTTCGTGGGCTTGGGCGCGCCGTTCTGGGAACCGCGTGCCCGAGGCACGGTAGTGGGCGTGACGCGAGGTACCACAAGAGCCCATTTCGCTCGAGCTGTCTTGGAGTCGATGGCGTACAGTACCAAGGATGTTGTCCGGTCGATGCAGACAACTTCGAATGTGACGTTGGATGACCTGCGGGTCGACGGAGGGGCAGCATCAAACAATTGGTTGATGCAGTATCAGGCCGACGTGCTCGGCGTACCGGTGGGGAGACCCGATCTTGTGGAGGCCACAGCGCTTGGCGCTGCGGGATTGGCTGGGCTGGCAACTGGCCTTTGGAGGTCTCCCGAGGAGTATGCGGCAAGTCGAAAGTACCGGTGGTTCCAGCCTGGTGGTGCGCGCGACCACGAGTACGCCGAATGGCGCAGGGCAGTTGGCACTGCGTTGTTCTGGGCTGACTCCGAGGGATGTGATTGCGACACTGCCGTTTCTTGACCGTCTGTAACCGGAGTTTCTAGGATTTACGAGATCGACTAGCTGAGGTAGAGCCGATGTTGTGGTAAGGCGTTAATGGTTTGCCAAGGGATCTGAGGAGTCATGCAAGCCAGGAACAAGTTCATCGCAGGTGCCGTTCTGATAACAGCCAGCGTCGGTTATCTAATGATCTCGGGTGTCAGGGACACGGGCGTGTATTTCGTGACTCCGGTAGAGCTGGCGCAGAGAGTCGCATCTGACACCTCCATTCACAATGTGGGCATCCGAATGGGTGCCCGGGTTGTGGCAGGGACTATCCGGCGCGACATCGCAACGCAGACCGTGTACTTCGATGTTTCTGACGGCAGTCAGACATATCCAGTGGTATATCGTGGACTTCCGCCCGACACCTTTGACGGCGATGTCGAGGTCGTTGTCGAGGGACGCTTGACAAAGGATGGCGTATTCCACGCCACCAGCCTATTGGCAAAGTGTGGCTCCAGGTACGAGGCCCAACCTCCGGCATGAGTAAGTGACTGTTCTCGGCGAACTGTCATTGTGGCTTGCGCTGCTACTTGCCGCGTGGGGCACGACCGTTGGGATTCTCGGGGGACGCTCGGGTAATCCCGACTTGATCGCCAGTGCAAGGCGTACTCCGCACGCGCTCTTGCTTGTTGTTACGGTTGCATCGCTGTCTCTGTTGGTCGCTCTCCTTCGCCACGACTTCAACGTTCAGTACGTCTACTCGTACAGTAGCCGCAATCTCCCGACACCGTATTTGATCTCAGCATTCTACGGCGGACAGGCCGGCAGCCTTCTTTTTTGGGCACTGATCCTCTGCGGTTTCTCGGCTGCTGCCCAATGGTTGACGCCGAAGCGATACACCTACTTGATGCCGTACGTGGCAGCAGTGACTTCGGCGGTGACTCTGTTTTTCGTGATTGTATCGCTGTTCGCCGCGAATCCGTTTGAGCGATTGCAGATCACTCCGCCGGATGGTGCGGGACTCAATCCGCAGCTGCAGAATCCAGGCATGGTGTTTCATCCACCTTTGCTCTTCCTCGGGTACGTTGGGATCACCATACCGTTTGCCTTCGCGGTCGCTGCGTTGCTCACAAACCGGTTGGACACTGGTTGGCTGCATGCGATACGCAAGTGGACGATCGTCTCGTGGGTGTTTCTTTCTGCAGGGATCACGCTGGGAATGTGGTGGGCGTACGTCGAACTCGGTTGGGGTGGTTATTGGGCTTGGGACCCGGTGGAGAATGCATCCCTGATGCCGTGGCTGACGATGACGGCGTTTCTGCATTCCGTGATGATCCAGGAAAAGCGAGGAATGCTGAAGAAGTGGAACATGATCCTGATAATGTTGAGTTTTGTGCTCTGTATCTTTGGCACCTTCATCACTCGAAGCGGGATCATCTCCAGTGTGCATTCCTTCGCTCAATCATCTGTGGGCGACTACTTCCTGGTGTTCTTGGTGGTGCTCGTCGCTGGATTGTCGGCGTTGGTTTGGAGCAAGATGCCTCATCTCGAGGCTGAAGCTTCTTTGGAGAGCATGGTCTCGCGCGAGGCGACTTTTCTCTTCAATAACCTTTTGTTTG
>JBDGYW010000419.1:0-6072 GCA_039588935.1 Gemmatimonadota bacterium
CAAACGCATGGCCACCTCCAACTCGCCGTTCGGCGCGCCCACGTTTGCCTCGAGGAACGTGAGCATGTCTTCGACGTTGGACCGAAGCGCACCCGCCCCGGCAAACGTTGGGATGTCCCAGTTGGAGACCACGTTGCCCGATTGATCGTGACCCTTGGCGAGCCAGATGCGCATTTGCGGGTCGAGAGTGATGCCAGACATCGACATGCCAAGTGGCTCGAGGATTCTATCCCGAACGAGCGACTCGTATTCCGCACCGGTTCGTTTCGCCAGCACCAGGCCGAGAAGACCCGTTGCCATGTTGGAGTATTCGTACCGCTCGCCTACGTCGCGCGTGAGAGTGTGACCCGAAAGGAAATCGAAAAGCTGCTGCTCAGCATAGTCTGCGTAAGGGTTGGAGGGATCCGCGGGAGACATGTTGGACGGGAGCCTGGGCAAAGATGACCGATGCGTTGCCAGATGTTCGAGGGTGATCACTTGGTTTGGCCGGGAAGGCATGGTGACGCCGTCTGGCAGGTACGCCTGTACGGGATCGTCTAAGGCAACCTCTCCGCGCAGGCTCATGTCGGCCAGCAGGATCCCTGTGAAGGCCTTGGTGATTGAGCCGATCTCGAAGACACTCTTCGGGCCGAGCGGACGCGCACCTGGTCCGGCCTCCCCGACGGCAAAGATCCTGCGGGACCCGTCGGCTTCCAGCAGGCCGAGCACGATGCCCGAAGCTCTGCCCTCGTCCACTCGACCGCGGATGAGTGACAGGACTTCGGCATCACTGGGGAAATGCTGTGCATACAGCGGCGTCGCAGCGAAAAGAAGGAACAGGATCCAACTGAGGATGCCGTATCTGGATTTAGAGGATATGCGCGCGTATGCAGTTGGCATCGAGATGCTCCCGTATCGTGGGTCGGCTCAGATATCGCTTAGCTCAGCTGGCAAGTATGCTGCGCGGTATATGCGGTGTCTAGAGGCTAGAGCCTTGCTCGGCGCTTTAGCGCGGCCGAGCCGGCGTTTCCGGCGGGTCCAACGCCGGCTACTGCCAGCTATTCCAGCCCAACGTTCATATCGTCGATATCACGCATCATCTCGCCGATACCACGTATCATATCGTCACGATGAGCCAAGCTGACGCTTCATACCAACATGGCCGTAGGACTTTCATCCAGAGGGCGGAAGGCCGATAATTCTCTCGGCGCAAATGCCCATGGGGTGAGACCAGCAGCTGGACAGCTTGTGTCGGTAACTCGTCCGGGTATGCTCCAACCTCATCGGAAGACCTATCGAAAGGATCAACAATGGCTGAGTTGTTCGTCGGGGCGGTGGTGGCGGTGGGACTGTACGCGGTGGTGCAGTACGCCGCCAGCAGGCAACTCGTGATCAGATGGTGGCACTGGCTGCTCACAGTTTTGGGCTTTCTCTACCTTGTTTTCGTTTTGGAAGTAATCGTGAGTTTCCTGCGTGAGGGTTCAACCAAGGCTGCGATGGTGAACGGTGCGATCCTCGGGTTTTTTGCGGTGGTGTGGGGTGTGTTGCTGGGTCGGTTTGCGTTCTCCAAGCGGACGGCGAAGGGATAATGGGTATGGATAGACGGGATTTCCTGGAGTTCTTCGGTGGCGGCTCGGTGGCCCTTGGAGCGGGTGTCGCGATGCCGCGTGTGGTGGGCAGAACTGATACGGGTGTCCTGGTTGAATCGGAGGCGGAGTACGGCGGCTTCCTCGTTGAGAAGCTGAGCGGTGGCGCCGTACCATACGAGGTCGACGAAAGTGTCCTGAAGGCGATGTCCGAGAGGCGCAATGTTTTTAGTCGCAATGTTTGGGACCCGGAGAGGCGGGAGGTCCTAGATGTTGCCGAAGATGTAGCTGAACGGAATCTGGTTGAGCTTGAGGGCAAGGAGCCGAATCAAACAAGACTGGACTACGCACTCATGGCGGCGGCATGGCGGCACGCCCAGAACAGCTACGACTACGGTTGGGACACCACCGGAGGGATGGTCCGCGGCACGGGGTTGACCGAGTTGGGGAAATGGGATCCCGCCGATCTGGACATGACTTGGGAGCAGGTGTCCTTGGCGGTGCGTCACGCCGCGCTTTTCTACGGCGCTTCTTTGGCGGGCATCGCCGAGTTGAATCGACTTTGGCTGTACTCGGATCACCATTCGTCGACTGAAGACGATGAAGGGCGAGCAATTCCTGTCCTCGACGAAGACGACCGATTCGAACAGACCGAAGATGCCTGGTATATCCCCGGTTCCATGAACCGTGTGATCGTTCTTGTGTTCGAGGAGTACTACCCGGGGATCCAAAACTCGCCCGGACGACTTGCGTCCGCCGCGGTCGGAGACGGCTATTCGCGAATGGCGGTTACATCGTCAACGCTCGCCGACTTCATTCGCGCCCTGGGTTATCGTGCTCTCCCTGCGGGCAACGGCGTTGGGCTCAGCATTCCGATGGCGGTAGACGCAGGCCTCGGCCAAATTGGTCGCATGGGACTGCTGGTCACCCCGAAATACGGACCGCGCGTGCGCATTGCGAAGGTGATCACTGATATGCCACTGGTCCCGAACGATCCGATCGAATTCGGAGTCACCGAGTTCTGCGATGTCTGCATGCTGTGCGCAGACGAATGCCCCAGCGAGTCCATCACCACGGGCCCGCGCACCTGGGAAGGAACCTCGGTCTCTAATAACCCGGGCGTACTCAAATGGTACGTGAAACCCGAAGGTTGTTACGACTTCAACGGTTTCAGTTGCTCCAACTGCAAGCGTTGTTGTCCTTTCAACAAGCCCAACAATTCGTGGTTGCATCGGATGATTAGGACCGCTATTGAAGGCCGTTTGAAAACAGCCGATATGGCAATGGTCAGTCTCGATCAAGCGAGTGGCTATGGCAGGCAGGTGGAAGGAACTGAATTCTGGAAGATGGATGGGGGCAAGGCCATTACGGCCCGGGAGGAGATGTAGGGGAGGGGCAGGTGCAGAGATGCAGGGGTGCAGGAGTGCCGCAAGGACCCTGGCACCAGTAGCACCCTGCCGCTCTGCGTTCTCTGCTCCTCTGCCGCTGACACACGCTTTCGTTGTTGGAAACCCGAAACAGGTACAGAAATGAACGACTCCACATCGGACACTTCCCTTAGCAGAAGACAATTCATGAAAGCCGCTGGTCTGGTTAGCGGAGTCGCCGGCGGAGCAGGGCTCGGTTTGTTTGGCTACGCAGCCGGAGAAGATCCCAATACATACCTGGGTTGGCAGAACCAAGAGGGCGCCGTTCAGACCTTCAACCGCAAGCGGTTTGAAGTGGACGAGCCAACCTATGAGATCATTGGGCCAACCAGCAGGCCCGACGCTCGAGTTGAGCAGCTCTTCGAGAGGCGAGGCAGGTTCATGCGGGCGTGGCGCTCGGTCAGGGAGGGTGGGGAATTCGAGGAACCGCTCAAGTCCTACTACGAGGAGCATCCGGAAGTTCTCGAGTTGGACCGTGTCAACATGGAAGAGATTTTGCCTGCTTTGCGAGCCGATCGCGAAGAGTACGGCGATCGGTTCTTGTTGGCTGAGGCATGGTCGAATGCGATGGGCGCCGTCCAACCGAGGCCGGTTTCTAGCCCACCCGATGAGTGGGATTTTCCGAGTCGACGTAGAGACGGGAGCCTTCCGCAGCCGATGAGGATGAAGGATCCCGCCAAGACCGCCAAGCTGATCAAGAAGGTGTCACACCAGTTCGGTTCCACGCTCGTCGGAATCACTCGCCTCAATCCCGACTGGGTCTACGGGTATCCAATCAGCAGACGTGGTTTCGCCAATCTCGAAGAACCCTTGGAGATTCCGGACCACTGGGAATATGCGATCGTCGTTGGAGCCCCGATGTCGTGGGATCCTCTGTATGCCAATCCGACTTACGGCACATCCAATGACGCGTACTCGCGAGCCCGCATCATAGCGACACGCGTCGCGGCATTCATCAACACTTTGGGTTACCCCGCGCGCACGCACACGCCAGGCACTAGCTACGACCTCATGGTACCGCCGATTGCCATCGATGCAGGCCTCGGTCAACAGGGCAGACACTCGATCGTCATCACCCCGGAACTGGGATGCAACTTCAGGCCCGCCGTAATAACCACCAATATCCCGATGGCGACCGACAAGCCGATCGACTTCGGAGTGGATGATTTCTGCAAGACCTGCAAGATCTGCGCTGAGCAGTGTCCAAGCGGGTCCATCACAATGGGAGACAAGATTGAGACGCGGGGCTACAGGAGGTGGGAGATCAATGCGGCCTCCTGCAACAACATGTGGAACTCGACGCTCGGTTCCATGGGTTGTCGTATATGCGTGGCGGCGTGCCCCTACACGAGGAAGGCCAACTGGTTGCACAAGACAGCTCTCCACGTTACCGCAAACGATCCGACGGGGATTTCGGATCACGTACTCACAGGTCTTCAGGAGCGGTTTTACGAATTGCCCGATCCGCAGTCTTATTACATTCCCTCTCTCGGCGGCGAAAACGCCTCATACCGTGACCCACCTTGGTGGTTGAAGGCAGAGGACTTCATCGATATGGAAGCCGAGGTGAACAATGCAGATCTTTAACAGCGGCCTGTTCTGGTTCGTTGAAGGCATCCTGTTCTTTGTGATGCTGCTGGGTCTGAATGCCTGGACGCGAGACCGATCGATACCCATGAATTGGTGGAAATGGACAGTTTTTCTAGCCTGGATTCTGTTTGCCGGCTTCACGATCGCTTTCGTCGGTACGAGCTTCGGCGAAAATGAAGCTAGTGCAGCGGTGCGAGGTGGTATCTTCTTCGGCATCATTGCCGTGCTTTCGGGTGTCGGCGTTTGGCGGATTGTGATGATAGGAACCAAATCGAGTGAGCCGGGGACAACCGCGGAAGCATAGAAGAAAAGCCTTCGTCTATCTGGCCGCACTCGTCGCGCTGGCCGGAGCGCTCTGGTACGGCCGGTCGAGGGCCGCGCCAAATCTGACAGATCCAATCAGCGAGATCTTTCCTTCAGCCGTCACCTTCGAGGTCAGAGGCGGCATTTTTCATGTCTACGACGAAGATGGCGCGCAACTGGGCTGGGCCGCATCTGGTAGCGCAATCGGGTATGGCGGGCCGATGCTGCTCGTGGCTGGCATCGACACGCTCGGCCAGATCGTG
Source organism: Gemmatimonadota bacterium (assembly GCA_039588935.1). GTDB lineage: Bacteria > Gemmatimonadota > Gemmatimonadetes > Gemmatimonadales > GWC2-71-9 > JBDGYW01. The sequence goes on from JBDGYW010000419.1 coordinate 5,149, forward strand.
GGTGTGCGCGTTGTCGAGCAGCGCGAGACTCCGATCTTCTGGCGGATGGCCCGAGGAGAGGACATCCTGGACTCGTTCACGGGCACCAGATTCGATGAAGCCGACTACGAGAACGCAGGCGTCGACTGGAAGACTGGCGCCACCATTTCCACGGACGCGATTATTGCCAGCCTGCGGACGTCGGTCACAGCGGTTGCCGGTGAGGCATTCGACGTACGACTTCCCCTTCCAGCACGACCGTTCGAGTTTGGCATCCTGGAAATCACGATCCTCGCCCTCTTCGCAGTGGGAATCGTCGCGCAACGCTCCAAATCAACCAAGAGACGTCAGGTACGTTGGGCTTGTCAGGTGGTTGCGCTCGTCACTGTCGGATTCTGGAAGCACTCGCCGATCTCGCTTGCAAAGATCGCGAGCATGATGGCCGGCTATTTCCCCGACCCGTCTTCTGGTTTGGCGATCTACTTGCTGGTTGCCGGCTTCCTGTTGACGTCGATTCTGTTCGGCCGCAACGTCTACTGCCTCTATGTCTGCCCGTTCAACGCAGCTCAACGGTTCGTGGGCCTCATAGGTGGAGCGAGTGTGAAGCTTCCGACGTGGCTGGTACGAGCGGCCGAGCAAATCCGGAACGTGCTCGTATTTGCCGCCATCTTTCTGGCGTTCCTGACACTAAAGCCCGCGTTGGCCAGTTACGAGCCATTCGCGGCGTTGTTCTCACTTACCGGCACGACACTACAGTGGTTGCTGTTGTTTTTGGTTTTGACGATGTCATTGGTGGTCACCACACCGTTCTGCAATCTTCTCTGCCCGGTGCGCACCGTCGAGAAGACCATTCAGGACGTTCGTGGCATGCTGCGACGACCGCGGACCGGAGATACTGATGGCTGATTCCCCGAAGAAGAAGATGCGGCCCAGGGACCTCCTGAT
>JBDGYW010000420.1:0-6061 GCA_039588935.1 Gemmatimonadota bacterium
GTGGGAAAGGAAATATCTGGCATTGGGTGGCAGATCAGGACGCCGAGGCACAGCAGGACGGTGGTGATTCAACCTGGGCGGTCCTGGAACTGTTCACCACCGGACCCGGCACACAGACGCCTCTGGCGTTCCAGACTGTAGCAGGGAGGGGAAAACACAGAGACGGCCGATGGTTCGTGGTGATGAAACGATCACTCGAAAGCCAGCAGGAAGATGCTCTCACTCTTGCTCCCAGCGCTGATCTACTGATCTCATTCAGCACCTGGGATGGCGAAAAAGTCGAGGCTTTGGCTCGAAAGTCGATATCGATACTGACGAATCTGGTCTTCGAGCGTAACTAACCGATGATTGGTAGAGTCTCTCCGATACTTGCCACCGTTATTGTCGTGTGCACGCTCACATCGTGCAGCGATTCAGAGCAGTATTCCGGTGAACTCGTCGGCAACCAGAGAACGATTGAAGTACACGTCAAGCGTTTTGGTTATGACCCTGGGATCCTGACCGTGCGGCGCGGCGAGACCGTGGTCATCAAACTCGTGAGCGATGACGTAACGCACGGATTCTATCTCTTCGACTACGGCATACGTGCCTCCGTCGACCCCGGCGAGATAAGGGTGATCGGTTTTGTCGCCGACAAGCCAGGACGATTCTCGTTCCGCTGCTCCGTGACCTGCGGTTGGATGCACCCGTACGAGTACGGGTATCTGAGGGTCCTTCCGAACAGACGATTCCACGCGGGCTTGATTCTGGTCGTTCTCGTTGCGTTTGGATCGCTGTTGTTCGCTCTCAAAAGGAAAGGAAACGGAGATGCGCTCTTCGGAATTTTCCCGCTTTCCTGGCGCTACGAGCTAACCAAGCACAGGTCCATCAGGGCACTCTTCAAGAGTCGCTGGTTCCCAGCCACCCTCATTCTCGTCAATCTGGCGATATTCGGCGTCATCTTGGCCTCCGCATTGATTGGAGGTGTCTCACCCGGGAATCTCAACTTTGGCGTCATGATCACCTGGGTACTCTGGTGGGTATTGCTGATGACGGTCTTCGTTCCGATTGCCGGACGTTTCTGGTGCATGATGTGTCCGTTCCCGCTGATCGGAGATTGGATACAGCGCGGCAAGCTCATCGGCGTCGGCCGGCAGAAATCGTGGGGCCTCAATAAGAAATGGCCCAAAAAGTTTCGCAATCTTTGGCCGCTGACGCTGGTGTTCTTCGTAACCACACTGTTCTTCGGGTTCTTCACCGTGCTACCGATCGCGACCTTCGCCCTTTTGGTCGTGGTGGTTGGCACGGCGATCGCGATCGCACTGATCTTCGAGAAACGAACGTTCTGCCTGTACATCTGCCCTGTGAGTGGGTTCCAGGGCCTGTACGCGAACTTCGCCGCCGTCGAGGTCAGGGCCAAGGACTTGGAGGTATGCAAGGCTCATCGGCCAAAGACGTGCTACGTCGGGAACGAAAACGGATACGGCTGTCCGTGGATGGAGCACCCCTACGACATGAACCGGAACACGTATTGCGGCTTGTGTTTTGAGTGCTTCAAGAGCTGCCCGTACGACAACATGGCGTTCAACGTCAGACCTTTCGGAACCGACTTGCTGGAGGAACGCAAACGGACCGACGATGTGTACAACCGGCGCAGCACCGACGAGGCGTTTAAGGGTCTCACCATGATTGGGATCCTCGCGGTGTTCTTCCTCGTCATGCAAGGTCCCTATGGCTGGCTTCGAGACATGGTGCGCGTTGAGACCCTACAGGGCTACTGGCAGTTCCTGGCCGGGTACACGATCATAAGCTTCCTCGTTGTACCAGGCATATTCCTTGGGGCCTCGTGGCTGTCCAAGCTAGTGAGCGGCAACCGCGTTGTACCGCTCAAGAAAGTGTTCGTCGAGTTTTCGTACTGTCTCATACCGCTTGGTATTGCACGTTGGGCCGCGTTCAGCGTTGCACTCTTGTTCGTCAACGGCAGCTACGTCCCTACTGTTCTCTCGGACCCGCTTTCACTGGGCTGGAATCTCTTTGGTACATCAGGTTGGGGCTGGCATCCATTCTGGACCGGGGCAATCCCCTATCTGCAGACCTTGCTCCTGCTGGTTGGATTGGCGTTTTCGTTGGAATATGGATACAGGTTTGCCGGAAGAGTATTCGCGACTGACGGTGAGGCAAGAAGGGGTTGGATTCCGATGTTTCTGTTTTTGGTTGGGCTCAGCATTTCTTTTCTCTGGCTCTTTGAGGGATAGGTTTTTGCGACCTCGAACCACGCTGCTGGTTTTCGCGACGATACTCTGTGCAACAGGTACCGTGTTGTCTTCGTCGGGATGTGAACGGAACGAAGACGGCTCAACTCGGATTCTCCTGCGTGCTCGTGCGCCGGAGCGGGGCAACTGGTCTCCCCAAGAAATCCGTGTCGAACGTGGGCGCCCGGTCACGATCGTGGTCAGGAATGTGGACATCGCAACACACAGCTTCTACCTACCGGCGCTTGGACTCAACTCCGGACCGCTCAAGCCTGGCGAAACGAAAGAAGTCACGTTTACGCCTGAGTTTGAGGGGGAGTATCTATTCGTCTGTGCGGTTTGGTGCAGCGACTATCACATGTACGAACGAGGGTGGTTGATCGTCGACTAACGCCGCCCGTCTCTAGACCATGCAGGTCCCTCACAGTTGCACAACTCCCTGATGTGGCGCACCAACCCCCAAATCTCATCTCTCTGCAAGGTGGCTCCCCACGGGGGCATTCTGTGACTCTTGTTGAGGATGTACCCACCCGAATAGATGCCGTCGAACAGTGTGTCGTCCGGCCGATCGGACATGTAGGACGAATCTGAGTGGGTCGTGGGTACGATTGGCAGGAACTGAGCGTTGTACCCGTCGGCGTCACCGTTGGGACCGTGGCAAGGTACACAGTGCTTGACGTATAGACGCCCGGGCTCATCCAGCTCCTGAAAAAAGTGGAGGTGGTTGTCTAAGTGGGAAAGGTAGGAGGATTCAATCCTCGGCTGATCCTGCCGAACCAAGTAGTTGATGAGGAGATTCAACGTCGTATCCGGCATGTCCACCTTGGGCATCACGGTCTCAGAAAGGATGCCTGCCGGATCCCTGAGCACTTGTGCTACGTACTCCGGTTGAAGCCGTGTGTTCAACGACGACAGATCGGGGCCGATCCTGCCGCCATCGTCCCCAAGAAGGTGGCAACCCAAACACGGTTGCTTGTCTCGCATCAGTGTTTCTGCCTTTATCGCTGAAAACCGCAGAAACAGTTCCGGCTCGACATAAACGGCGGCGGTGTCGAGATCGCCACGTTGGTTTCGGAGATATTCGCCGAGAATCTCGACCTCGCTGGCCGTGAGTTGGAAGTCAGGATGCCGGCTGCCTGACCCCGGATAGTATCCGAATGGCCGAACGGGTTTTGGTGCACGCAGGTGCTCATCGATCCAATTAGACGTGGCCCTGGCGCCCTCGAAACTATGATCGGGGCCGATCTTTGTGTCCCATTCAACCGAGAACGACTGCTGGTGGCAGACGATGCAACCCAAAGAAGTGAAGACGTCCTCACCCATTTCAGCCGTGATGCCAGGATGAGCAGTTTTCACGGCCTCGAATGACTCCTGCATCGGGTAGACGGGTGGCTCCGCACCAACTGGAAGCAACGTTTGCAGATAGAGAGCGATCGCCAAGCTCTCTCGTTCATCGAGATGCATGATCGGCATACGCGAGGCGCCAAGATGTTCACGAATCTTGATGGGATACCGAATGTAGCTGAACACATGATCCGGGGCGTACCTGAGTCCAGCCTGGCTCAGGTCAGCGGCCTTGGCGAGGATGTCGCTCTCGACATCGATCCCTTCGTGACACGATCCGCAGGCAAGGTCGTTCAACAGCTCCTCGGCGGTGGGCAGCTCCTGCGCCGAGCAGATGGCGTAACAAGACACCAAGGTCACCAAGAGAATCACGATCGATCTGAGCATGTCTACAAGCAAAACCTCTTCAACGTCACATGGGTACCCTCATTCACCACTCACCAAACCAATCTCACCGCCATCAGCAACAATGCGACTCCCAGCACGACCTTGATGGGCCGATCCCCACCCTTGACCGACACACGCGTGGCTACGATCGCCCCCAAAGCATTGCCGGCCGCCAAGGCAGCAGCGGTTACCCAGACAACGTTGCCTGTACCGATGAAGACCGCAAGCGCCGGAAGGCTGAATATCAGCACGATGAGCACCTTGTGCATGTTCGTTCGCACCAGATCGATACGGAGGAGTTGGTGCAACACTAGCATGAGTAGGAAACCAACGCCGGCTTGTATGAACCCACCGTAGAAGCCAATCCCGAAAAACCCCAGGAAGGCGAGGATTTTCGCCCGTCGCGAAGCGGATCCACTTACCTCCTTGCGTTTGCGGGGAAACAGCAGACCGACCACCGTGACCGCCAATACGCCAGCGAGGATCGCGCGAAACGTCACCTCACCGACGCGCACGGCGAAAAACGCTCCCACAAGACCCCCGGGAATCGTGGCAGCGCCATATGCGAGTCCGGCGCGGAAGTTGGAGTAACCTTGGCGACGGAAACTGCTGACTGCTGTGATGTTCTGCACCAGAATCGCAACACGGTTCGTGCCGTTTGCAGCGGCAACCGGGAGACCCATGAAAATCAGCAGCGGGAGCGTGATCATGGAGCCTCCGCCGGCCATCACATTCAAGAATCCCGCAATGAGGCCGGCGCCGAACACAGCCAGGAGCATCAACACGGTCGGAACCTACCTAGTGACCCTGCAGTTATCCATTGCAGTGGTGTCGGCGCGCAGGCGGGAGAACGATTAATATTCTTCGCGATCCAAGCAAACCGGAATCTGATCAGGGAAAGATGAGAAACACCATGATAGAACAGCTGTTCACCAAACAACAGGTCGAACTCAGGAACCGAGCGAGGGAGCTTGCCGATACGGCTATGCGTCCCGTAGCCGCGAAGTACGACGTCGAGCAAACCTACCCGTGGGAGGTCCAGGAGGCCATCAAGGACGCAGGTCTCTCGGGCGTGTGGATTCCCGAGCAGTATGGGGGAATGGGCGGAGGCGTCCTCGATCTATGTCTTGTCGTCGAGGAATTCTCCCGGGCCTGTGGTGGTATGGGAGTCGGGTTCGCCGTCAACGCACTGGGTTCGTTCCCCATCCTGGTCGGTGGCACAGATGAACAGAAGGAGCGATACCTCCCCGGAATCGCTGCCGGGGAAAAGCTGATTGCGTTCGGCCTCTCGGAAAAGGAGGCCGGCTCCGACGCTGGTTCGATGAAGACTCGTGCGGAGCGCGACGGGGAAGAGTACGTGCTGAACGGTGAGAAGAAGTGGAACACCGGCGGTGCGGTGGCTTCGAACAACACCATTTTTGCCGTCACCAACCCAGATCGTGGCGCGCGGGGCATATCGGGGTTTGTCGTCGATAAGGACGCTCCAGGGTACAGTGTTGGGAAGCACGAAGACAAGATGGGCATTCGCTGCTGCCCCGTTGTCGAGATTCATTTGCAGGATTGTCGCGTGCCGGCCGATACACTGCTCGGCGGACGTGAGGGCCATGGATTCAAACACTGCATGGCGACTCTCGACCGAGCCCGTCCGGGAGTTGCGGCGCAAGCCGTCGGCCTGGCGCAAGGTGCGCTGGATCTCGCGATCCAGTACACGCACGAGCGCCAACAGTTCGGGCAATCGGTCAGCTCTTTCCAAGGCGTGCAGTGGATGTTCGCGGAGATGGCCACCCAGGTCGAGGCATCTCGGCAACTCGTGCACCACGCGGCACGTGTGATCGACTCGGGGCACAAGCACATCACGAAGGTCTCCGCTATGTGCAAGCTGATGGCCACCGAAACCGCCATGAGGGTGACCACGGATGCCGTCCAGCTCTTTGGCGGATACGGCTACTGCAAGGATTATCCGGTCGAGAAATACATGCGCGACGCAAAAATCACCCAGATCTACGAGGGTACGAATCAGATTCAGCGTTTGGTGATCGCGCGTAACCTGCTGCGGGAAGCGGCGGGGGGTGGGAAGTAACGGCGGCAGACGCCGATCT
>JBDGYW010000421.1:0-6050 GCA_039588935.1 Gemmatimonadota bacterium
CCATAGGATCAAGGTTCGTTCGCGGCGCCCCTTTCCCCGCACGTAGATGCTGGGACGGGGTTGGAGAGTCAGGTCGTCGACGCGGAGACCGAGGACCTCGGAAGCGCGGAGACCTGCAGTAAAACCAAGGTACAGCATCGCTCGATCTCGCACACCGTAGTGCACCGTTGGATCCGGAGCGTTGAGCACCGCGAACATTTCGTCCAGTGTCAAATAGGGTACCAATCGGGTCGTTGCCTTCTTGGAGGGAATCGCCAGGACACGCCGAATCTGATCGATGGCCGACGGCAGTCGGTACTCGAGGAAACGCATGAATGATTTTATGGCAGCCAAACGCGTATTTCGGGTGCTGGTTTCGTTCTTTCTCGTCTTTTCGAGGTGGTCCAAGAAGGCAAGCACGAGCGGCGCGTCGAGGTGCTCGACCTGCAGGCGCGACGGTGCCAGCTTGTGCTTCTCGGCCGCGAATACGAACAGCAGCTTGAGCGCATACGCGTAGGCATCGCAGGTATGGGGGCTCGCGCCTCGCTCGACTGGAAGGCGGACGCGCAGAAAGTCGGCCGCGTGAGGTGCAAGCGGCGTCACTGTGCCGCTCCCATCGTTTGTTGGTAGACGAACGCCTCGCTGGCCTCGGCGATGTCGGTCATCACCCTCGGGGTCGCCTGCAAGTACCAGTAGGTGCTCGACACGTTGACGTGCCCCAGGTACGTGGACAGCGCAACCATGTGACGGGCAATGTGGGCCGGGTCATGGGGACACGTCTCCAGGGCCCGCACTGCGAAACCGTGCCGAAACGAGTGGACCACGGGTCGCGGCTTCCCGAGCTGCCGCTCTATCCCTGCCATGAGCAGCACGCGATGAAACGCTCGTCGGACCCTCTCATAGGGAACGCGTTGGCCATGCTGCGTAACGAATACGTACTCACTGCCGAAGCTCAAACGTCGCTGTAGATACTGGTCAAGACGCGCGATGACCGACTCGCATACGGGGACGAGTCGGGTCTTGCGGAACTTGGTCTTGCGAATGACCAAACCGTCCGGAGTCAGGTCGTCGAGCTTGAGCGCCAACGCCTCCGAGATTCGAAGCCCGGATGCAGACAGGAGACCGAATAGGGTCTGATACGTGTGCGGTCGCAAAGAGCCGCGTGGACCGAGTTTCCCAGCTTCTTCGAGGAAACGGCACAGCAGATCCGCTGTAAAGATGAACGGAGTAGGTCTCCGCGTCGTACAGTGGGAGAAGACGTGTGGGAGGGGGACTTCGTTCCGCTCGTCCTCGTCACGAACATACTTCGCAAAGCGGATGACGAGCTGCAATCGGCGCTCTCGCTGGGGAGGCGTCCGCCCAAGAGCCGCCCAGTCGTGCGCCGTCGAGACCCTGACGTGGGTGTCGCCACGGGCATCAGCGAAGCGAGCAAAACTCATGAGCATGCTGCCCCAGTTGCGAAGCTCGTATCCGGAGGCCCGTCGGATGGCCAGATACTCTTTGCCCAGTTTCGTCATCATTTCTTCGACCGCCCTGGCCATGGCTGCGCAATCTCACGAAGAGCTGCCACATCAACCTTGGCGTAAACCCGGGTCGTCTCGATGCTCTGGTGCCGCAGAAGAGCCTGGATATCCTTCATCGCGAGACCATCACGTAGCCACCGCGTCGCCGCCGAGTGCCGCAGCAGATGGCAACCGCGGTTCGGTGCTTTGACGCCTGCACGTAGGATCGCCCAGTAGACGATCCCGCTGATGGCGTCTGCGGTGATTGGCTGAACCGGTGCCGCACTGAACAAGAAGACCTTGTCCGAATCCGTCCGGGGCCGCTCCTTTCGCACGTAGGCAAGGACGGCGTCGCCTACCTCCTGTGGAAGTGGCAGGTAAGCCTCGCGCCGGCTCTTTCCGAACACGCGGATCGTTCCCTTCTCCCAGTCCAGGTCGGACAATGAGAGGTCCACGATGTCACCTCGGCGAAGACCCAGACGTGCCAGAAGTAGTAGTACTGCTCGGTTCCTCGATCCCGGTGGCGCAGTCGCAACGATCTTTTCGAGATCTCCCGGAGGCAGGTAGGTTGGGAGCGATGAAAGCCGCCACTGCACCACCCCAGGCACAACCCCATGAAGCTCACTCTTGCATCTCTGTGTTGTCTCCAGGAAGCGAAAGAACATGCGAAGTGCAGTTCTCACGCTCTTCTTGGCCTTCGGCGACTCCAAGACAAACTTCCGAACGACACGGGGCTCAAATCGGGACGGATCAGTCCCGGCAACATGCAGGAATCGGAGGAGGTATCGTCGATAACCGGCGAGCGTGTCGTCGCCGATGCCTCGATGTGCCTTCATCCAGTCGCAAAACTCGACGAGCAGAGGCGGCACAGCGGGTTCCTTGGGCGAACGCGCCACGCCCGCATCTCTCAGATATCGAAGAAAATGTCGCACGCCAACAAGTGAATGCTGAGACCTTCCCCGCGGGCGTTGCCGACAACGACACTGTGAAAGGTGACGATCGAAAGCCTGGACGACTTTGTCATCCAGCTCCTTAACGCGAATGCGTTTCTTCGTCATCCAGTGGCCAAGGTGGCGGACGGAGGCGAGGTAGGCGGCACCGGTGTCATGAGTGTACTGGTGTCCACTCAAGAATCCGGCAAAGCCGTCAATGTGCGATCCAAGCGGGCCGTTTCGGAAGCGCTCAATCGCCCGGGGAGTTTCAACAAAGTCGTTCAGGGGCGGCTTGGGAGCAATCCCTTTTTCGCGCAAGTACCGTAGAAAATGACGAGCGCCGGTCTTTGCTGCAGAACCACGAACTCTCTGAGGTGGTCGGCGGCAGCGACATTTGTCGAGATGCCGGTCGAATTTCGCGAACAGATTTTCACTGAGTGTCTCCAACGCCACGCTCCGTTCCTCCACCCAATTTGCGAGATGGCACGCGGCCTTGATGTAGAGATTCCCCGTTTCGCGGCGAATCTCGCGACGCGCTAGAAACCGGGCGAACCCGTCGAGGAACTCGCCCGCGGCGCTGTCTCGGTAAACAGAGATGTCGTCCCGGGAGTAAAGGTACGTTCTAAGGGCAACCATAGCTCCTATTGTGACGACCCGCTCCGACTGCTGGCAATATCGTCTCGAACGGCCTAGCGCCCATATCTCGTGGATCCTCGTCTTGTTCTAACGACTTGTGTGTACACTGTGTCTCGCGCCCAGCCCATCAATAGTCTGCCGGATTCCTCAATGACTACGGCTACTTCTAGGCCCACTGCGTCTCGCACCGCCGACCAGTCAAGTCCGCTGAGTGGATCGACGTTTTGCCTTGGAACCGACTCGTTGTCTTGTCTCACGAGTCGCCGCCGCAACCGTTCTTCGCGCTCCTCGGGTCCATCTCGCTCTCGCCAAGCCGCACACGCTCGACGATGCCGCTCGCGCTGGCAGTCTTCTCGGCTACACACGCGCTGCCGACACCCAGCGCGTGGGTGGGGTTCAAACCACTTTCGACAAATGCGACAGGGACGTTTGCGGCTCATGTCCCCATGGTTGAACACCGGAGCTCGTTGTGGCCACCAAAACAACGCTCGGCTGCAATATATTATGTTGAGTACTTCAGTGTTTGAACCCTGCCAAGCGCGCGGAAAAGTAACTCAGCCCAGAACGCACTTTTGATCACAGATCTCTTTGCATAATGGACGTTATCAAAAGATTTTGATAACGGCTCGCACCCGTAACGCCCGCCTGGCAGCGATTCATTCTTTTTTCAGCTTCGCGGCGTTGCAGGAACCGGCTCATAGCGCCCTCATTCAACGGGTGTTGGCTATTCCCAGCAAGCGTTTCGAAAGGGCTCCAGTCGAGTTCCTAACGCGTCCGGAGGTCGAGGCCGTATTGGCCGTGCCCGACCTTAAGACTTGGCCGGGTCGCCGCGATCACGCCCTTCTTCTTCTCGCGGTAGATACCGGACTACGCGTGTCGGAGATCGTGGGGCTCCGCTGTGAGGATGTTGTGCTCGGAGTGGGTGCTCACGTTCGATGCCTGGGAAAGGGCCGCAAGAAACGCTGCACGCCCCTAACCAAGAAAACCGTTGCCACATTACGCAAATGGTTGAATGAGCAAGACGCTTGTCCCTCCGATCCGCTCTTTCCTAACGCGAGAGGTGGTACGCTCAGTCGGGACGGGGTGGAATATCTCCTGGCTAAACATCTCAAGGTCGCACGGCAAAGCTGCCCCACGCTGAAAAACAAGCGTGTCTCGCCTCATGTACTGAGGCACACCGTTGCGATTGACTTGCTTCAATCTGGCGTCGACCGCTCGGTGATCGCACTATGGCTAGGACATGAGTCTTTCGAGACCACGCAAATGTACATCGACGCCAATCTTGCGATGAAGGAGGACGCGCTCTCTAAAGTCGCGCCCCGAAATGTTCGTCCTGGTCGGTTTCGGGCCGATGACAGTCTCTTGGCCTTTTTGAACAGCCTCTGATTATGCCGAGTGCGGTGAAGCGAAGTGCGCTAACAGCACGGTAAAAGGTGGCCAGCTCGGCATAAGCAAGTTCCCGGCATGATATCGTTTATGCCGAGCTCGGCATAAGCGGTAGTAGTAGTTGAGCATGCCGCCCAATCGCTGGTGACACTGGACGCTACCTTTACGATGCCCGACGGCTTCGTTGGGCTCGATCAACTGGTTGTCCAACCCTTGATGGTTGCGCTCTCCATGATAATGACGAACGAATTCGGCGACGGCGTGATGCAAACAACGTTCTCCGAAGAAGATCATCCGCTCCAAGCACTCAGACTTGATTGAGAGCACAAACCTTTTTTTTGCAATCAATTTTAGGTGCCAGGCCAGCAGGGTGTTGGGTGTGACGATACCGGCGACTTCGGCCAAGAGCTTCCTGCCAAAGACCTTGCCCTTAGCAGCCAGCCGCCGGCGTTCGTCGTCCGTGAAGCGGAGTCTCTTCCCGCGGAGCCGAGCCTTCAGGACACAATTCTCCTCAAGCAAGTATTCGATAGCCAGTTGTTGCTCGCGCTGGATCCACCCCGCGACAGCGACAAACAACAATGTCCAGGGTTGGATCGCGGTGCTCATGAACGAGGATTCTACCCTTTGGCGGCGAGTCGTGAGGTCTCATTTCGGGCGAGTTTTTGGACAGCACGGGACTCCATCCTGGTTGTGGCTCATCCTGACAATCCCTAGAAGAGGGAGACCGAGATTTCATCTGGATGAGCTGACAAACCCGACGTTAGTCTGTCTGTCGATTTCTGCTATCCTGACCGTCCTCCCAACCAACATTTGCTGGTGCTCTTGCTGATTGTTGTTACCTGATCTACCCCCACGGAGCGTGAACAAATAGTAGGTCTCGGGGTGAATTTGGGTGAGTGTAATCGATTCGGAGCGGTTGGTAAAAAAGCAATCAAATTAGCAGCTATACTTCTCTTCTAACTCAGAGCCTCTCCGGAATAGGAAGAACACCTACTCGAGATTCCTTGAGACAAGGAAAAATCGTCTCCATGTTCTGAGGCATGGAATCGTCAATGCTCAAAAGCTGGTTTAAGGCGCGGGGAACTCACCACACGCCTTTCGTTAAGAAACGGCTCGTGGCCGTTCGGAGGAGTATTTATGTACCGAATAATAGCGATCCTCTTGCTCTTTCTTGCTCGAGACACTCTCGCCCAGCCTGTGATCGACACAGTGGCCGGTGGCGGACCGAACAATATGCTGGCGACGGAAGCCAACGTCCAGGCACATGCGGTCGCCGTCGATGACGCCGGCAACCTGTACGTCGCAGCGCGCTACAACAACCTTGTGTTCAAAGTGGATGCGTCAACGGGTCTATTAACCTTGGTCGCCGGAACCGGTTCTCACGGCTTCAGCGGCGACGGTGGTCTGGCCATCGAGGCCAGTCTCAGCTATCCCACGGATGTCGCGCTGGACGCTGAAGGTAACCTCTTCATCGCCGACCTGCACAACCATCGCATCCGAAAAGTAAACACGGAGGGAATAATCACAACAGTAGCCGGTAATGGGTTGGCTTGCCGCGAGATCTACACCAGTCCCTGTTTGGACGTTGGGGACGGTGGTCCTGCCACAAGCGCTC
>JBDGYW010000422.1:0-6040 GCA_039588935.1 Gemmatimonadota bacterium
GTGTGGTGCTGGATCCGGTGGCCGACAAGTTGTTCATGCTCGCCGCATTCATAGTAGTGTTCCGAAGCGGTGAGCTGATGCCGTGGGAGGTGCTCGGTGTGTTGTTGAGAGACATCACTGCCCTGATCAGCTTCGTGGGTGTGACAATGCTGCGTAGGCCCAAGACGTTGCCCGCTCGGGCCGGTGGCAAGGCGGTAACGGTCTGCCAGGCTTTGACGCTACTGGCTTTCCTTGCCGGATCTGAACTACTGCGACCGCTGGCGTGGGCAACCGCGGCGATTTCGCTTTATGCGATCTGGGACTATGTGAACGTGGCCAGGAGTAGGCAGTAGGCCCGGCCAATCGAAAGAAAAGGAATACGCATGCGCATCCTGCCCTTGTTCTTCGGGCTATTGTACTCTGGCTCGCTTGCCGCACAAGACGACTATCAGCCTCCTGACTTGGACGAAGGCTCGACCCGACCATTTCAGCTCGGCTTGTACGGTTTTGCGGTGCGAGCAGGAGTTGATTTCGAAGGTCAGGGCCAAGCTGTGGCGAGTTTCGCGTTGGACATGGGAGATCTGTACACCGACCGGCTGCGACTCCGGCCGTCGGCTGAGCTGGGGTTCGGGTGGGGTGACAATACCTATGTCGCCAACGCGGAGGTCGTCTACCGGTTCACTGCTGATACGGCTGTTGCCGTGCCATACATCGGCGGTGGCGCCGCGCTATCCGGACAGGAGGGGTGCGGCTTGATCGACGATTGCCCTAGGTTCTGGGCGCAGTTCGTTCTTGGTTTTGAGCTGAGACTCCGCCACCAGATTAACTGGTTGCTGGAATACCACGCCGAAGACGCATTCAAGCGTCATCGGATCTTCGTTGGGTTAACGACTAGGCGGGGGAGGTAGGGTGTCACACGCTCGTTCGATACGGTTGGACTGGACCGGGGAAGGCTTACGGTTCCGCGGAGGCGGAGTTGATCCTCATACGCCATCCGTCACGCTTGACGGCAGTACCGAAGAGGGGCCGACTCCGATGGATGCGCTGCTCCTGGCATGTGCTGGATGTGCCGGCGCCGACGTCGTGTCCATTCTGAAAAAGATGAAGGTGGGGCTCGAAACCGTGTCGATCGACGTCGTGGGCGAGCGACGGTCGGACCATCCAAAACGCTACGTCGCCATCAAATACGTATTTCGATTCGCTGGCCAAGGGTTGGAGCATTCGAAGGCAGAAAGAGCGGTAAGCCTCTCACTCGACAAGTACTGCTCGGTTCTTCACAGTCTCTCGCCCGACATTCAGGTGGATCACGAGATTGAGCTGCTATAGACCACTACTGTTCTTTTTCGTACTGCTTGTCGCGCCTTCCTGCATCAACGCTCAGCGTGCAACCGAGTGGCAAATCCATGCTTTGGCTAACCTGGGCGGTGAGCGATTCCAGGGTGGAGGAGTCGGGCTTGCGCTGAGAACGAGTGGGCGAATGCGTGTCGGTGTCGCGTTGAATGCGGGTGATCTCGAGGGCAACGCAGCGGTAAGGCCGGAGCTTCTTGGCTCGTTTCACTTGAATCCGTTTAAGCGTCAAGGCGTGTCGCCGTATGCAGGTGGTGGGGTGGCGGCAGTTTTCGCGGAGGGGCTTTCCCGTGAGTACATCGTGGCCTTCGTGGGCCTGGAATCTCGTCCCGGCCGCGCGTTCGGCTGGTTCGCCGAGGTTGGATTCGGCGGTGGGGCCAGGCTGGCGGCCGGTGTGCAGTTGCGAAAGCGTGGCACCCGCGCACGCTGAAAAACCCCTCGCGGAGGGGTTCGAGTTGTTTCAGCTTAGGACGCTATTGGGAGACGACTGCGTTCAGCTAGTAGCACCGACCTCAGGTGAGTGGCGCTTCACTGGGCGGCAATACTGCTCACCGACTGTCCGAATCTGCTTCAGGTCCTTCTTGGACAGTGTCGAATAACGCTCGGCCAGATACTCCATCGTGTCATCGAACCAATCCTTCTGGTGCTCGGCTTCGGCTTGAAGTACCCCGCACTGCAAAATGTGACTGAGGAGTTCGTCCCGGGCCTTGTCAAAAGGGTCGGTGTTATCGTCCTTACTGTAGGCGCGTTTGTTTTTTCCCACGCGCGGCACTCCAATGGTTTCTCGTTATCGAAGTCAACCGATAAGTGTACCAACGGTGGGAGGTCTGGGCAAGAGAGTGTCCGCGTCGACTCGGGACATGCGAGCATTTCAACAAGTACACGAAGAAACAGAGCGAACTTGTGTCCGAACCTGTGTATGAGCATGACCGTCCAGCACGACTCGTGGAGCTGCTGAGAGCGCTTGCAGCGAGAATTCGGGAGTTGGAGTGCGATGAGGATCTACTTGCAGCTGGTCCGGAGCTGCAGCAGCTGTTGGGCGACGCGAGGGCCGAACTGTTTCGCTTTGAGGTACGAATTACTTACGATACACCCGAAATCGCGGAGAGCCGCCGCATAGTTGAACGAGCCAAGAAGCAGATGGGGCAATCAGATCTCGGGGATCCGGAGGGCTTAGGCCAATGGCAGGAAAGTTGAACATGAAGCTCTTTTATGCTGGCCTCGCGATGATCGCCGTGGCGGGCACTGCGGCCATCTGGATGGCGACCAGGGGTGGTGGGACGCCACCGGTGCAGATTCTCGACCAGCCATTGTCCCTGGGGATTACTGCATTTCCGGGATACGTAATCGGCAGTGATTCTGCACCCGTGGAAATCGTTCAATATGCCGACTTCACGTGTGCACACTGTGCGACGTTCACGGTTTTGCACGGTCCCACGATAATGGAACGCTTGGTCCGAGCGGGGCTCGCGCGCCTCCGTTTTCGCGGTTTCGCATTGTATCAGGTTTCCCTGTTGCCGCTGAACGCGGCCGCATGCGCTGGCGAACAGGGTAAGTTCTGGGAAATGCACGACGCGCTGATGTTCAATCAAAACGAGTGGTTCAGTGACCCCGAATGGCCCACATCAAGGAGCACGATCCGCACCTTCCGCCGCTACGCTCGTGATGCCGGTGTAGACGTAGGCAGGTACGACCAGTGCGTAGAGGAGGGCCGCTATTACGAACGGATAGTTGCCACTCGAGAGGAAATTTCGGAGTCAGGGCTCAGGTCCACGCCTGCGTTCGACGTTGGGCCCTATAGAGCTGTCGGGATGATCTCCTACGACAGCCTCAGGGCATTAGTGGAGACAGTGACGGAGCAGCAGCGGTGAAACACCGCATGGCTGCGTCAATTCTCTCCCTCATCGGGTTCTTCGTGGCATTCTATTTGCTGCTATGGAAGATCGGCGTTCTGGGCGAACTCGCCTGTTCCACTGGAGGTTGTGAGACAGTACAGACGAGTGAGTACTCCAGTTTCATGGGAGTGCCGGTGGCGTTGTATGGTGCCGCTGGTTTCATCTCCCTGTTCGTGGTGAGTTTAGTCGGACTCCAACCACGGTGGCGCGAACGCCGCGGGCCGACGATTCTGTTGACGCTGTTCTCAGGCATAGGCGTCGCGTTTTCGGCGTACCTGACGTACGTCGAGGCGGCTGTCATCCATGCTTGGTGCCAGTGGTGTGTAGCCAGCGCAACAATCATTACGTTGGTTTTCGCGTTTTCAGCACTCGGCTTGCTGACTTGGCAGGCAGACCAAGCTGAAGGGTAGCTCAGCAACGACCGTTCGAGAGGTACCGGTTCGACTGGACCGGTTGGGCCGCTAACCGGAGGTAAGCAGTTGTCTGTCTCGCAGCCACTGGCAGCAAACGATGATCATGCGGGGGCGGAGAGCGACCCACAGAAGACGGGTCGGCGGGACCCGGAAACTAGTGATAAAAGGCGCATCGAACGGTCACGTAGCAGTTCAGGTTCGAAGTCGGGCCTTCTCGAGCAGCTGATAAGCGCGCCCGAGCACTTGGGGCTGGAGTCACGGATAGAATTCCGAGAGGCTGCATCCGCACTCATCGACCGGATCCCGACTGGCAGGGGCCGGCTGGCCATCGACTGCGGTTGCCTAAAGTCGATCGACAGCTCGGGACTCAATGCACTCATCCTCGTTCAGCGTAAAGCGGCTAGACGCCGTGTCCAAGTCGTTCTGCGGGCTCTGGACGAAGAACTGCTCGCGCTACTGGTGCTCACTAAACTAGACGACCTGTTCGAATTGGCAGATGGGCTGGCACGCTGAGGCGTATCCCGGCTCGCATCCGTTCCCCGTGGTCGCCCCCCCCCGTTGGTCCAATGCCCGGAACTGATCCGGTTCTGATTGTAAGAGGAACATCGCGGCGGTTTGGCTACAGGTATGTGATCAAGGACGTATCGTTCGATCTACACAGTGGCCATGCCTTGTTGCTGATTGGTCACAGTGGAGCCACCGGTTCTGGGGGCTGGGGCGCCCACACTTCCTGGTTCAATGCTGATAAAGCTGCGGCGATCGCTGTCGGTCTTCTCTGTGCTGTACATTATTTTCTTGATGTTGCCTTATGCACTTTCGATGCTGCAAGAGATGCGTGAGAAAGAGGCCGCTCATGGGATATCCTGACAATGCGGCGTACGCAGTAGTGGGCTACGTGATCACTACGGTCGTACTCCTGGCGTATACGGTGTCTTTATACGTTCGCATTCGGAGTGAGAGGTGAACGCACCACCTGCGTTTCCCGGTTCATCAAGGCAGCAGGACGACTCCCGCGTCAACGCCATCGTTCCGCTGGTGGTCTTGCGTGCGCTTCAGAAACTCGATCACACCGATCCGGTAAATCTTGAGGAGTATGCCGAGGAGTTGGCACCGAAGCGGCTTGGTACCAGCGCAACCGTATCTGCCCAGATCGAACGCTATGCCCAGCTTGTGAAAGGCCGCACAGCCGTCGAAAATGATGAGGTTGCTCAGCTTTTCCGACTCGTTGGGCGCCGCAACGACGCAGAGTTGGCCTTTAGCGAGGCCGGACGGTTGGCCGCAGAAGAGATGATCGGGCAGACGTCTGCCGCGTCACGACTCGTCCATCGAGCCGGACGGTTGGTGGCTCGGCAGCGTGTCAGCACGGCGCTCGCAATGCGACTCGCCGAGCGCCTGCTCGGTGTGACAACGTCTTTTGACGAAACGGTCGGCATCATGGCCGTGGCCAACGGTTCGCTCTCGGAGTCGGCTCCGGAAGGAAAGCCGTGTGGCTTCTTTGGTGCTGCGCTGGCTGAGTTGCTGAGGAAGTGCACCGATTTCGAAGGAGCGATGCTGCACAACAAGTGTCGGTCGCGTGGCGACGATGTCTGCTGTTGGCAGTCCGGTTCGTCCAACGGATAACACGCCGACACTGAGTGAGCGGTCGCGCAGTGCGCGTACCCCGCCAAGCTAGAGGGCGAACCCAAACACCAGGAACAGGGCCGTCGCCGCGCTGGCAGCCGTCAGAGAATACGGTAGCTGCGTACGCACGTGGTCGATGTGGTCGGTTGCCGCCGCCATCGACGCAACAATCGTGCTGTCTGATATCGGCGAACAATGGTCGCCGAAGATCCCGCCACCTAGGGCGGCCGCTAGGGCCAACCCCGGATGCAGGCCGATTAGGTCCACCATCGGGATGACGATCGGTATCATGATCGCGAAAGTCCCCCATGACGTTCCGGTGGAAAACGCGATGAAGCATGCGAGCATGAAGACGATCGCCGGCACAAATCCTGGATGGACTGTCGCCTGGGCGGCTTGAGCGACAAAGACACCGGTGCCAAGTGCTCTAGTGGTCGCTCCGATGGCGAACGCCAGCGAAAGCACGATCACGAGCGGAATCAAGCCCTGGATTCCCTTGATGATGTTGTCGCTCACTTCTGCGATCGTCATGATTCCCTGTGTCTTGTACAACACGGCGCCCGTCATCAGGCCAACGACAACTCCCCACAATACCGCACGGGAGCCGCTTCCCTCCATGATGTTTCCAGAGCCCGTAAGCCAAAGCACGACCGGCACTGTAGCAACCATCACAATGATGGGGAGCAGCATGTTGACCGCGCGATTCGGTATTCCCTCTTTTGCAGGTGCCATCGCAACGTCGGCTCAGATCATCGGTTCGGCACCGTCACGCAGGAGTTTTCCCTC
>JBDGYW010000423.1:0-6039 GCA_039588935.1 Gemmatimonadota bacterium
AGGACTTCACACCTGCTTGGTCTCCGGACGGGAGCTGGATTGCGTATCACTCACATCGTGCGAACGGCCCGGTGGCATCGTATTCTGCTGAAGGAAGCACAGATGACTTATACATCCGCAGGGCCTCCGCGCCTTTCGAGGAAGAAATCCGTCTCACCGATTTCGGGTTTGAAGTAGGGATGGCTGACTGGGCACCAAACGGGACGAGGTTGGTGTTCGACTCATGGGACCACGACCAGCCCGGATGGTCCAAGCCGTGGATAGCTACCATCGACACCTCATCCGGCCGGCTGCTCAGCGTTGAGCGGCTGCCGTTGCCTGAGGGAGTGAGAGGTACCCTCTTTGCCTCATGGTGCCCAACCGACGACGAAAAGATCGCGTTCGTCGAGGAGAATGAGGAGGGACGACAAGCTCTCTGGACCATACGCACCAACGGTACGCAGGCAAAACGACTTGTCGATTTCGAGAGCAGCACGTATGGTGGCCTCGACTTCACTCCTGACGGCAACACGATTGTCTATGCCGCCCTGGCCGAGGATCGTATGCAATTGTATGCGATTCCGGTAACCGGCGGTGCTCCCGAGCAGCTCACCCACGACTCCGCCAGTTTGATACTCCCGCAGGTCTCGCCCAACGGTCGCTGGGTCGCGGCAACTCGTATAGTCCGGGCGAACGAACTCCGACGAATGGTGCTGTCACCGGACTAAGGCAGCTCCGCGCAATGGAGGAATTGCCTGTACACGCGCTTGTCCAGCGCGCGTACTCCACTCCGAGAGTCAGCGCCTGAAACTATTTGTGCTTATCGGCGTAGTAGTACTCGCGTCCGCGTAGTAATATCACGCGGTTGCATAGTAAATAAGACGTCCAACAACCTCAATGGGACTCGAAATGGACATCCGGCCCCTCTCAATACCTGTCTGCCAGATCTTGGTGTCGCTGAGCGATCGCCAGCTCCACGGATACGCGATTCTGCGCGACATCAAGCACCGCACCGATGGTGCTGTGTCACTCACCGCCAGCACACTTTACTCGGCGGTGAATCGGTTGCTCGACGCCGGGTGGATTCGGGAGAGTGACGACCGACCGGCTCCGGAGTTGGACGACGAGAGGCGCCGCTACTTCGCGATCACGCCTGCGGGGCTGGAGGCTCTGCGCTCGGAGTTGTGGCGTTTGGAATGGATGATTAGCACCGTGCACGACAAAGGCATCCGGCCCCTCACCCCGCGGGACTCGTGAACGCAACTCGGCCCGATATCGCCATCCGGGCGTACTCCTGGCTCGTCCGACACGCTTTGCCGCGTCACTTCCGCATCAGGCACGGCGACCGGCTCGTGCAGCTGTTCCATGACAATTGGCTGGTCGAACGCCGCACCGGTTCGACCCCGCCCTTGGTGTGCCTGTTCGTGGTGGAAATGGCGGCACTCCTCGTCAATGCCACGGGTGAGCATCTCGCGCGGTGGCGGCGCACTCCAACAAGACTGCACGGCTCGAGTCTCGGGCCGCCGGGAGAACGAATGAAATCGATTCGGTTCTTGTTCCAGGACATGAGATACGCGATGCGGGCGTTACTGAAGCGCCCAGGATTTACGACCATCGCCGCCCTGACGTTGGCGCTCGGCATCGGCGCGAACGCAGCCATCTTCAGCGTCGTACACGCCGTGTTGCTTGTGCCTCTCCCATACGAGAACGAGGACGAACTCGTGATGATCTGGGGTGAACTCAGGGCGCGAGGCGTCACCGACTGGCCGGCCTCCCATCCCGACGTGCGCGACTACTTCCAGGCGGAGTCGTTCGATGAGGTCGCCGCCGTCGTCCCGTTTCAGTTGACGTTGACGGGTGGTGACGGGCCGGAACGTGTCGAAGCCGCACAGGTTACCACCAATTTCCATCCGGTGCTCGGCGTACGGCCGTTGTTGGGGCGCCTTTTCAATCCCGACGACACGCCCGAGTTCAGGCCCGATCCCAACGATCCGACGGCACCTCGCCCGATACCGGCGGTATTGCTGAGCCACGGTTTGTGGCAACGCCGCTTCGGGAGCGATCCGGACGTAGTCGGCCGCTCGATTGACATGATGGGGTTAACGGTGAACATCGTGGGAGTGCTGCCAAGTGACTTTAAGCTGTTCTTCCCGACGAGCACGAATCTGCCGCGCACAGTGGACCTCTGGCTAGCTACCCGCATTGACCTCCAATCAGAGGTCCGCCGCAACGTCATGTGGCGTGTTGTCGCGCGTCTCAAGCCCGACGTATCGGTGAATCAGGCCCAGGCGGAGATGGAAACGCATGCTGCGCGCTTGCGACAGGAACTGCAGCTCTACACCGATGTGGGCTATCACATTGAGGTGGTCCCGCTGCGAGCCGATCTCGTCGAACCGGTACGGCCGTTGGTGCTGGCGTTGTTCGGAGCGGTTGGGTTTGTGTTGCTCATCGCGTGCGCCAACGTGGCGAACCTTCTGTTGGTGCGCGCAACAACCCGGTCGCGGGAAATCTCAGTGCGTGCTGCGTTGGGCGGCAGCCGGTGGCAGCTCATCAGGCAGATGCTGAGCGAGAGTCTGGTGCTCTCGCTGTTGGGGGCGGCGTTGGGGCTGGCGTTGGCACAGGCCAGTGTTCGGGTGCTGGTGGCCATGAGGCCAGCCGAGCTGCCTCGTATCGACTCGATCGAGATCAATGGTGTGGTACTCGGGTTCACGTTGGCAGCGTCATTTGTCGCGGCTCTGATTTTCGGGATAATCCCGGCGCTGCATGCGTCACGCGCAAACCTCGCGGACGCACTCACAACCCGTATGGACGGCGGCGGCGGTTCCAGGCAGCGAGCACTTCGGGGCGGCTTGGTGGTTCTCGAGGTCGCGCTTTCGCTCGTGCTCCTGATCGGTGCTGGACTCATGTTGCGGAGTACCGTCGCCCTCACCCGCATTGACCCTGGGTACAATCCAAACAACCTGCTGACGTTCCGGACGGCCGTACCTCCGGGTGTTCTCCGTGGCGCGGAAGCACGGGCCACGTTCTACCGTGAGTTGCGTGAACGTTTGGCCGGATTGCCGGGCGTGTTGGCTGTCGGCACCGTGCGTCCACTTCCGCTCTCGAATCTCCATCCGAGCGGGCGATACGGTACCGAAGCCGCGCTCACGGATGAGAGTCTGTTCGGGCAGGCGGCGTACAGCATCGTGACTGCCGGCTTTTTCGAATCCATGGAGACAAGGGTTGTTGCCGGACGCGTGTTCAACGCCATCGAGCATAACGACAGCATCCCGGTGGTTGTCGTGGATGAGGTCCTGGCTCGGAAACTCTGGCCCAACCAATCAGCGGTAGGCAGGCAGCTCTACGTGCGAATGAGCAACGATCCGTTTCCCGCGGAGGTGGTTGGTGTAGTGGAGCACCAGCGCCATGAAGACTTGAGCCGGGAGGGGCGGGAAACAGTCTATTTCCCGAGCACGTTCTGGGGCAGCCCGTTGGGCGGAAGCACCTGGACGGTGCGCACCGCAAACGACCCACTTTCTCTCGTGAGTGTTGTGCGGCGCGAAGTGGCCGCAATGAACTCGGACATCCCACTGACCGACGTCCGAACGATGAAAAGTTACGTGGACGCGGCGCGCGCACCAACGCGTTTCGCTCTGGTCCTCATTGGGGTGTTCGGCGTTTCGGCGATGCTCCTTGCTTCGGTGGGTCTCTATGGCGTGTTGGCGTATGCGGTGCAGCAGCGGACGGCCGAAATCGGCATCCGGATGGCGTTTGGCGCCCACCGGACCGCCATACTCACCATGGTGGGCCTGCACGGGATGCGGTTGGTTCTGACCGGCATCGGACTGGGCCTACTCGGGGCCTATGGCCTCACCAGATTCATGGACAGTCTGCTCGTGGGCATTCCTCCTACTGACCCTGTGACGTATGCGGGGATCGTGCTGTTGTTCACGGTGGTATCGGCGATCGCCTGCTATCTACCGGCGCATCGCGCGACCCGGGTCGATCCCGTGGAGGCATTGAGGGAGGCGTAGACGTGCCATGGTAGAGTGCGGACATTCCGTCGTGCTTCACCAGGCATTTCCTTGCTCGGTGAAGTGCGAAGATCGTCACCACCGAAGCCGCCGGGCGCTCTTCTTGTGCATCTGTGGCAGGTGAGAAGACGGACATTACCGAGTCACAAACGGGGCATGCCCAATCGTCGGGAAGGTTTGCCCATTTCTTCCTCTTTTTCCCCGGCATTGTCAACTTAGTGAATCCCAGGTGAAGCCGCAGCAGGAGTCGACCCAGATTGGTCAAGCACCCGTGGCCGCACTCCATTCTTTAAAAGAGCGTGCACGCAGCAGCCGGTAGTTCGCTGCGCGGAGTTGGTGGCGACCGAGTCTAAAGAGGTTTTGAATAACTCCGTGAACCGACAGGAATAGCTGCGCTTGTCCAGCCGACTTGAACTCTCGCAAATGACGCTCTCGCTGTCGCGTCGGTTGATGCGAGACTTCAGCCCGATTGTTCGCGTATTGTCCTGTGTCGTGGGCCACAGAAGGCAAAAGGTCGCGGTGCGCTGCCGAATAGCTCCTCAGCTTGTCCGTCACCAGCCGCCACGGTGTCGAGCCTTGCCCCTTCAGGAGTTTACGGAAGAACCGTTTGGCTGCACGGGCGTTGCGATGTCGCTGAACGAGGACGTCGATCACGTCCCCATCCTGGTCGATTGCCCGCCAGAGATAGTGCCGCTGGCCTTGGATCTTCACAAATACCTCGTCCAGGTGCCACACGTCACCGAGCCGACCCTGGCGATGCTTGAGACTCCGTGCGTACTCGGGCCCGAACTTCCGGCACCACTGCCTGATGGTCTCGTAGGAAACGATAATCCCTCGCTTAGCCAGAAGCTCTTCCACCTCTCGGAAGCTCAGGGAAAACCGATGGTAAAGCCAAACGCCGTGGCTGATGATTTCACGAGGGAACCGGTAGCCGCGATAGCCATTCGTATTCGTTTTCATTCGGGAAGTCTGGCTGACACCGGCTCAAGTTGACAATACCATTCAGAGTGGTCGATGCCGACAGTGTTCGAGTTGTACCTAATGATCCGATGGTTTTCGAAGTGGACTCGACGTGTATTGGTTACTGCGACAACCCTGGAAGTGTAGCACCATCGCCTTCACCCGAATGATGCTACCAATTTGTGCATTAAGGCGCGCGCTCCCGCAGCGCGCGCCCGCGGAGCTCGTAAACACGGAGGTCATGCTAGACCTCTTCAGGGTAGGACGGCGTCTACTGCGTACTGCGAACTGCCTAGCCGGTCGTTTCACGCATAGCTTGAAGTAATCGGGGTCTACCACCCGTCGCCGCGGACCGCCCTGCATGACGTCGATACGCGTCAGGTTGACAATGCCGTGCAACTACGTCCCTTGACGACATACTACTGCTGGTTGAGCGGCGTCCCTTGTGGATTCCGACTCATGAAGGGGGGATAGGGCAGATCTTCCGGCAACACCACGACACCTGAGGTGAGCTTGAGAGGATTCTCTCCCGGGCCGGGGAAGGTCAATTCCACGAAAAAGGCTCGCCATCCCGGGGTCGGCTCCTCAACACCAACCCTGTATCGACCTCCGGCGGAGACGGGTAGGCTCGTGGAGGTCCAGTTCTCTCCGATCACGTCGATGCGGAAGTCTCGAGACTCCTCGTTGGTGACTTGCCAGAGAGTCACTGCGCTGGGTGGGGTATTCGGGTCAGTGGTGACCAGGATCTCCCCGTCCACTACGCTCCAATCCATGGTTGGGAGCGTAGCCCCCTCAACGATGAAGTCGAGAAACGCGCTGATCGTTTGCCCCACGTCGCTGCCTCGGAGGGAATGACCGGTGTTCGGCACGTACCTCACGCGCGTCTCCCCGGAAAGATCGTCCCAGTAGAAGCGCCATGAGTCCGGGAGGAAGAATTGATCACCGGCGGAGTTGATCAGGAGCTTCGGAAGGGTGAGGCGGTCACGGTAGGAGTATGGCTCCACGATCTCCATGAGTCTCCTGTACTCTGCGGAGGCCTGCCAATCCATGATCCCCTCGCGCTCGTAATCTCCTACCGCGGGAGCCC
>JBDGYW010000424.1:0-6021 GCA_039588935.1 Gemmatimonadota bacterium
CGCCGGATGTCATCGATGCATATCTCACTCACGGAGTACCACAAGAATCCAGAAAAAAAAACGACGCCGTCGGTACCGAACTACCGACGGCGCGTTGGTCACCTCCGCAGCCCAGCACAATGCCAAAGCGGCATCAGCCGGCGCACACGAGAGTGTACGATTCGGTCCGGGTCAGGTGCCCCCGTGGCGATCGCTTGCCCACGCCAGGCTGCGGCTGGTTTCTAGACTAGACAATGGATCACCTCCTTTGTTGAGTGATTGCCTCGGGCGGAATTCTCAGTTGCTGATGCTCAGGCTTCTTGGCCCGTCCGCTGAATCAGCCATCGAAATCGTGCGTCGACCTCTATCTGCAACGATGCCGCGAGCGCCTCTATTGCGGCATTCACGGCTCGCGACCTTACCTTGGGCTTACGGCGGAGCCCAATCAGGAAAACTCCCGTCGGTCGCCGCCGTCTCGTCTTTCCGACGTTCTGCGCCAGTCATCGGCGCGTCGATCATACCCGGCACGCTGGCCTACCGGTAATGAAACCTGTGCCACGCGACGATCGGAAACGCGCCGCTCCACTGACACGCGGCGAGCCAGTTGTCTCCGCTCACTCACCCGACGCTCCGTTTCCATTGGCTGAGGCATCGGCTTCTCCCTTCACAGCACACGTTCTCCCGCCAGATGACCGACGGCAGTTCACATACCTGAACCTACGCCCAAATATTGCGGTGGTCAATCCCGACCACATGCAGTGCTATGCTCTCCTTCGTGCACGCCTGCGGTCGTCTGTCACACGACGTTCGAGGTTGTCTCGCCGTTCGTCGGAGCGACGTTCATGATGCGTGCGGCGCTCTTCGGCTCTTGCCACGCGGGCAATCCTCCGATCATGCGACCCGCTTCGTCGGTCGTTGCTCGAACGGCGGTGATCCACCACCCGCCGCTGTGACGTGCGATTCCTGGTGAGCGCGGAGTCCCCCTTGGCCCATCGCTCTATTGACCTACGCTGCAGCCAAGTGGCAATGCGAAGTTCCGCCTCGGACATGCCGGTCGCTCGCTCGCGTTCGCGTTCCGCTTCAACTTCCGAGGACTGGTTCCCTCGATCACCATACTCGAATTCGAACGTCGCTCTTGCCCTTGAAAGGGATCCTCGGATGTCTGCCGCGGAGAGGTGCTTCGTTTCTCTGAGGAGCAGCTGGGCCAACGCGGAATCCGGAGCGAGAAGACCTTCGAGCGACTCCTCGATCTGTCGGTCAATGAGACGGCACCGCCACTGAGATTCGATCCGGTTTTCTTTGAGGCGTTGCTTCGAAAGCAATCCGAAGAACTCCAGAACTTCCTCAGGAGTGTTAACCGAGAGACGCACAGCGTCGAACGCTCGTTGCTCTGCCGGCAACCCTGCGAGCGCGTTGTACACTTCGTAGTTGTCACCGTCAGTGAGCAGTACCCACTCAAACCCGGCGTCACCCGCTCGGAGCAGCAGATCGTTCATCGCGTTTCCCTGGTCGGACTCCTCTCCCAGGCCTCTCAGTTCCACGAGCAGGCAGGGAGTACCCGCCAGAAATAGTGCTAGGCCTGAGTCAACGTCCTGCCCCTCGATCCGGAAGTCTAGCCTGACCTCATCAGCGTCATCGGAGTTCCAGCCGAGTGCGTCAAGAATGGGAGCGACCAACTGCGACCTGACACAGTCATTGTGATCGAGGAATTGTCGGCCGTCTGGAACCAAAGCAATGCGAGCCCGGTGGATCTGCGCCCGTACCTGCGACAGAGTGCTCTCCAGATCAGTCGTCATAGAGGTCTCCGTTAGGCTTCTTGGCTGCCGAACCCTCTGCCCAAACCCGGCGCCGGTTTACGTCAATTCTGCAAAACAGATCCAGCGCCGACCACCAGCGCTCCAACTATAAGTCACGCATGGCTTTACGCCAAGCTTCTTCCCGCCACTGGACGGCACCCACCAACTGAGGTTTGTTGCCCCTGAATGGCCCTGCACATCACGGTGAACCGTAAGTGCTTATATTTCAATGACTTGACTACACTGTCTGAATGATTGACTGCCGGTTGACCAGCCCGAACCAGATTCGACTCATTTAGAGGGAATCAACCGGACTTCTTGAGCGCGCATCGAAGGACACGCTCTTGCGCAGGTCATCGACCTCGATGCCGGCCACCCACCCAATATCCTCGTCTGCTCTTTGAGGAACGGCCGGCTCATGGGGGCGGGGATAGGAAGGGCCCCGCTCCCAGTTCCTTAGCAACTCACGTTGGCAAACGGGACCGAAGCACCTCCAAGACCGAGACCGCACTTTCATCCAGGCCGCGCGCCGCCCGTTCCGCCGCAATTAGCGCCCTGCGTGCGGTTCGGCCCGCGCCCGTTTCAATTGCGGATCGCACAACCGATACTGCTTCCGAAAATGCTCCGCCACCGGGATGCGCCTTGGCCATCAATTCGACTCGGAGCACGCGGGACTCCAACCCGCCCTTATCGGAGAGCCGCTCGATCGCATGCTCACGCAATCTCTGCCGCTGTCCATGAGTGAGGCATTCCCCACGAATTACCTGTGCGAAGAGCGGAGCGGCAAAGACGTACCTCGCGCCATCGAATACCAGGAATCGATGCCGCTCGAGGGAATCCAACGCCTCTTCCAGCTCCTCACGGGATATCCCGGCAAGTGCTTCGATAAGATCTAGATCCAAGGCGAGTCCCCCAATGCTTGCGGCCCGGAGCACTTTCAGGCTTCTGTCATCCAGATCTGAGATCCGCGCGATGATAGCAAGCCGTGCCAGATCGGGTATCGAGAAGGGGAGGGGGCTCTCGAACGTGGACTTTGGCTGCGGCCACCCAAGTAAGTCATCCTTCAGCGTAGGCGCCTTTTCGAGCCCGTGCAACAGCGTGACCGCCAGAAACGGGCTCCCGCCGCTTTCATAATGCAAACGGCGGGTCAGCCGGTCGGAATCCTCAGCCGAGGCACACCAGGGCGCCAAGTGTCGGACCAGGTCGCCTGTGTCCTCGATCGCCAATGGTTTGAGGCTGATGGTTGTCCCTTTCAGGTCGCGACCGACGCTCGCTCTCAACCGTGCGAACTCAGCCGAACCGCGGTGTCCGGAACTGTCGGCGGCTACCATGAGAACGATGGGAGTCTCACGAAAGCGCCTCATGACCGCCCCAAGCGCCTCAATGGATGCACCGTCGGCAAGATGCGCGTCATCCAAAACGACTGCGACGGGTTGTTCATCGGCAACCGATCCCAATACCGATTCCAGGGCTGACGCCACATGCGCCGTGTCACGCGGTATTCCTGGCTCAAATCGCTCGGCAAGAGTCGGTACAACCGCCGCAAGAGTCTCGAGTGCACATGGATCGGCTCCCGCCAACCCCGGAGCTGAGTCGAGTCCGCCACCGACAACCAGCCCGAGCGAACTCCAACGAGCGTCATGATCGCTAGCCAGCGGCCTCGCCACCGAGACGATTGCTCCGGACAACGCAGCTCGTTTTGCACAATCATCGAGGATGCGTGTCTTGCCCATTCCAGGATCGCTCACCAAAACAAGCACGCTTGCCTCACCCCTCAAGGCATCCTCCACCAAACTGAACGCTTTTGCACAAACCGAGGCCCGGCCGACTAACGGTGGTTCGTTCCGAGAGCGCGCGGAGGAGACATACTGCCACCGTCCATTTCGGATTCGTTGAGAGAGCGCGACGAGTTCCTTGCCCGGGGCCTCTCCTATCTCATCGTCGATCCGCTCAACAAATTCATGGTATGTGGCCATCGCACCCGTAGCATCTCCCGACAACGCAAGGGCCCGCATCGCCAGGTTGGCTGCTGGCTCGAGGAATTCGTTCAAGTGAAGCGCACGCTTTGCGGCGTAGAGGGCTTGGCTGAACCGGTTGGCAGCCAGTTCCGTCTCACCCTGAATGAGCAAACAGGAAGTCGCTAGACTGTGTAGGCGCGCGCGTTCCGTCGACATCCAGCTCTCAAACGCAGCCGCATCGTCGACCGAGAACCCTTCGAGGAAGTCTCCCCTCAGATACTCGACTGCCGATGCCGCATCCTCCTGAACGACATGCAAGAACCGCTCGACATCCAGTTCGAGGGCCCCACCGGCGAGACCAATCGTGTCGCCGTGTGATATCACCCTGTTCGGTCCAAGCCCTGTTCGCAACCGGCGCACCGCTTCATTCAAGGAATGCCGTGCCTTACCCTGGGGCTTATCGGGCCAGAGCGTGCCTATCAGATGGTCACGGGATCGTTCCCTGCCTGGTGAAAGAGCGAGGTAGACCAACAACGCATAGTGCTTTCGCCACAACACGTCAGAAGGTGGCTCCGCACCATCGACGCGAACGAGCGGTGTTCCAAAGCAAGTGAGTTCCAGTTTTGGAAGATCTTCAGCCAAAGCCATCGAGCGCGCCTACGCAACGAGATCAGTCGGTCACCACGATCCCTGATGAGAATGTGAGCCTGACTACCGGCATTGGCGTGCGAAGATACGCCAAGCGACACTCAATTGCGAGCACCCGATGAAGTTAATCGACCACAATCACCATCGGATTGAACTCGGGTATGGCTTATGAACGCTCAGAGGGCACCGCTTGGCGCCCTCTGTTTGTCCCTAATCTCCTGAGGGAGGTCGGCTTCAACGCACCCAGGATGGCTAATACTTGACCGAACAGCCGTAAGGCTGTGAAGTGGACACGCTTACCTGCCGTCCGCTCAGGGCTTCGTCCAACGCCGCTGCAACGTAGTTGTGGGCTCCTTCGAGGGAGGTCGCACGCGAACTAGGCTTGTCATCGATCGCGCCGTTGTAAAGCAATACGCCGTCCGGATTGACGACGAACATGTGCGGCGTAGTCTTTGCGTCATACATGTAGCCCACTGTGCCATCAGGATCCAGCAGCACTGCGTGGGCGTTGTTGCCGATTTCCGCAGACCGCAAATTCATTTCGGCGGGCGGATAATAGCCCTGCTTGCCCGGAGCGGAAGAGACGATCGCGAACCACTTAACGCCCAGCTCTCCATACCTCTGCTGCAGCCCCTGCATGTTGCCGCTGTCATAATGCTTCCGCACATAGGGGCAGCCGTAGTTGAGCCACTCCAACACAACCCACTCGCCTCTGAAGTCATTGAGCGAATGTTCATCACCATTGGTATCGAGTAGCGTGAACTCAGGGGCCGGCTGCCCGATAGTCACCGCACCTTCCTGCCCGTTTGTTTCGGAACTGATGCACAGCAAAGCGATCCCCAGCGTCGCCGCGCGAGCAGTACTTGAAGTCCTTATCATCTCAGAATCTCCGCTATCTGTGATCGTGTTGTATCGAAATGTTCGTCTTTACTGTTCGACCCACCCGAAACCGCGACATCCACAACCACTGCTCTGGCTCTGACGGATCCAACCTCTACTGCGTCAGGCATTACCAGCACACCTCTCAAGCGCGTGGTTTCACCCCGAGCGTACGGAGATCTCAAGAGTGAGATGCGAACACCACCGTCCGCCTTCGTGACTTTCTGCTGGGCTCCGTGAGCGATGACACCTCTCTCGCAGGCGTAAAAGAACGCGCCATCGAACGAAGGCTGCGCCGAGTGTGCCGTGAGTATCTCCAAAATGAAGCCTTCGTCGAAACGTGTGGCGCTCATGACCCAACTCTCAGCGACCACCGGTAGACTGCGGCGCGTGTCGGCGAAAGCTTCCCGCCACTGCGGGCTCGGTGCCGAAGCCTCATCACTGATTTGGATCTCGAACTCCAGCTCGGCCATGGCCGGCAGGCATATGTCCTCGCAACCCAGCCAATGCGCCTCCGCCTCGAACTTCACTGTCTGACCCAGCGTGAGGAACCGCGGGGGTGTGATCTCGGTCAGCAACATGACTTCATCATCATATCCGTAGCTCACAACCGATGACTCCTCAACCTTGCCAGGGTACGGCCACAGGATTTCTCCCGCACGGTACCCGGCCGGAATATTCCACTCGATCGTAGCCGATTGACCGGCATCACCCGGATTTAGCCAATAGCTGTGCCAACCAGAATCCAGCGTTATCCTGAG
>JBDGYW010000425.1:0-6013 GCA_039588935.1 Gemmatimonadota bacterium
ATCGTGGACGACACAGAGGATGTCGCATGGGACGCGGTGTCGCGCCAGAAGCTCGAAGCCGTGTGTCACCTGTTCGTGCGTCGGTCTCTTACCCTTGGAGACGCGGTACCTGTCGTGCAACGCAGCCGGCCCGTCGAGGCTCAGGCCGACAGCAAACCCTTCATCGGCAAGGAAGCCGCACCACTCGTCGTCAAGCAACGTCCCGTTTGTGACCAACCCGTTGACCACCCGTTTGTCAGGGGGAATGTGCTTCCGCTGAAGTGCCACGATGTGCCTGAAATATTCCAGGCCCAGCACAGTTGGCTCGCCGCCGTGCCACGAGAAGCGGACGACCTCTCCGTGCGAGAGCTCAATATGTTGGACCAGATACTTCTCCAGCAGATCGACGTCCATCCTGAAAGACTGCACATCGGGATAGAGGCCCTGCTTCTCCAAGTAATAGCAGTAGCGGCACTCGAGATTACAGACGGCCCCGCCGGGTTTGGCGAAAATCTGGAATTCGCGCGGCGCCGACAACAGATACCCTTACGGCACCGGTGCCTCAGGAAACAGCGACACCAGAACATAGTTGTCGCTCCGGAAGTACCGGGCCGCCGCTTCCCGAATCTTCTCCGCTGTCAGCCCGTCAATGAGATCGTAGCTGATCAAACGTCGGGGATCGGTGCCGTACTGGTCGGCGAACTGCAGCTGCGTCACCCAGTAGCCGTTCTCCCTGAGACTTGTCTCTTTTGAACGGCGTTGGATCTCTCTCACCGCGTTCACGTCTTCCGGGTCCGGCCCCGGGTTCTTGAACGACTCGATCTCGCGGAACACCACTTCGGTCAGCTCTTCAACTCGCTCGGGAGCCGAGCCAAATGTGATGCGCAAACCGTAGCCCTGATCCGGGAACCGGTCGTAGGACGCGCTGACCCCGACACCGTAGGTGCCACCCAATTCCTCGCGCAACACTTCGCGCAGCTTGGTCTGCAGAGTGCTTGCGAGCGAACGAATGACCTGGCGGTTTTCCGCGGTGTAGTCGAACGGCCCGGTGAAGATTATCTGCGTCTGGCTCTGCGGTTCAACACCTTTTCGAACGGCTTTCCTGATCACTCCCTCCGGCGGATCGATCCCCACATCGCGCCACGTCTCCTCACGGTCTATCGACGGGAGCCCGCCGAGGTACGTCCGGACCAACGGCCGGATGGAATCGAGCGAGAAGGTGCCCACGAACACGAAAGTGAAGTCACTGGCGTCCGCGAACCGGTCGCGATAGAAGTCGAACGAAGCGTCCAAGTCGACTTCATCGAACAGCTCGGCCGAGACCGGTCTTGCTCTGAAATGTCCCTGCGCCATTGTCACCTGAATCGTGTCACTGAATGCCGATTGCGGGCTTGCGCTCCGATTTGCCAGGAAACCTTGGACCTGTGACCGGAAGGCCAGAAACGCCGTGCTATCCTTGCGAGGTTCGGTGAAGTACAGGTACACGAGCTGGAACATCGTTTCTATGTCATCAGGTGACGCCGACCCGGAGATGCTCTCGTAAAGCGAGCTGATATTCGGATTGACATTCACCGCTTTGCCCGCAAGGACCTTCTGCAGATCGATCAGGCTGAACGCTCCAACGCCACCTTGACCGACTACGTCGCTCGCAGTAAACGCGGATACGTAGTCTTCATCGTTGGAGAGCGACGTGCCTCCCGGGCTGTAGGACCTGAACAGGACTTCGTCATCCTTATAGTCGGTCGGTTTGAGCAATACGCGAACGCCGTTGGCCAGAGTCCAGACCGTGACGTCGATCTCCTCGATCCGTTCCTCGGCGACGATGTCGACCGGCGCAGGCACCTCCGCGACGAGCGGTTCATCCGAAACGGCATCCTCGTACGGATCAATCTCCGTGCTTATCACCGCCGCCATCGCAGAGCGCAGTTCGTCCTCCGTGGGCGTGTGCAGGTCCGGTTTGACTGGTGCGTTCACCATCACCACGCGATTCTGCTCTGTGATCCACTCGGCGGCCAACCGGTTCACCTCCTCCAGTTCGATCGTCGGCATCAGCGCCTGCGACAACGCGAACTCGGTTTCGATACCCGGAATCGGTTCGCCTTCCAGGAAGGCCCGAATGTACTCGGACGCATACGTCCGTGATTCGGTGTTATCGCGCTCCGCGTACGCCTGTTCGAGAGTACGGAGGAAGTCGATCTTGTGGCGCTCCAATTCCGAAGCGTTGAAACCGTGTCGAGCCACTCGTTCGCCTTCTCGCAACAACCCCTCCACGCCAGTTGCGACACCGTCCTCGTTCACTCCGGCAAACAGCTGGTACACCTCGGTAGCCCCGATGAACCGGCCTTGACCGGAGAAGGCGAAGAGGAATGGCGCCTCCGCCTGTTGCGTCAGTTCGAACAGCCGCGCGTTCAACATTGAGTTGTACAAGCCCTCCACCAAAGCCTGACGGTATGCACCCAAGCTCCCCTGCTCCCTGAGTGGCTGTTTGTGATACAGTCCCACGGTCGTGTTGGGCGCCTCGGCATCTACCGCTATGGCAAACAGAGTCTCCTCGTGGTCGGGAACATCAAACATCTCGCGAGCCCTCGCGTTCGCCGCGGTCTCCAGCCCCGAGAAGTGTTGCGTGATCAACTCGACGATTCGTTCTTGCTCGAGATCTCCAACCGCCACAATCGCCATGAGGTCGGGCCGGTACCAATCCGCATAGAACCTCCTCAACGACTCGTGGTCGAATGTCTCGACGGTCTCACGTTTGCCTATGGGAAGCCGCTCGGCGTACCGCGAGTTACTGAACAGGATAGGGAACTGCTCGTCCAGCATACGAGCTTGAGCGCCGCGGCCAAGTCGCCACTCCTCGATCACCACACCACGCTCCTTCTCAATCTCCACCGAGTCGAGGACAATGAGATGAGCCCAATCTTCGAGGACCTGAAACGCCGTCTCCACCACGTCTGCCGTATCGGTCGGCACCCGCAGCATGTATACAGTCTCGTCGAAACTGGTGTACGCATTCGTGTGCGCACCGGTTTGCATACCAACCGACTCCATGTAGTCGAACAGCTCCTGCTTCTCGAAGTGTTCCGTACCGTTGAACGCCATATGTTCCAGGAAATGCGCGAGCCCGAGCTGGTCTTCGTCTTCCAGCACAGAACCAGCTTTGACTACGAGCCGGAACTCAGCGCGGTTCTCGGGACGCTGGTTGGTGCGAATGAAATACGTGAGCCCATTCTCCAAAGTGCCCACCGTCACCTGCGGATCAACGGGGAGAGTCTGGTTCGGATCGAGACCCTGTTGTTGAGCCGTGATCGTCGACGATAGGATCAGCGAAGCGAGCAACGCGATCGCAGAAACCGTGCAGTAGCGGCGGTTCACGAGAACCTCCTGTAGAAAAGAGCAAGAAACGACATAAGGAAGATACGATCAAACCGCGTCAGAAGACTCGCGCAGATCCGTATCCGATCAGACTCTGTCTACTATCGAGAATCGTCCGCAGCCAAACATCAACCGCGGACTTCCTGCATTCTTCCACCTCATTCCGCTGCCGGAACCGCCTCCATCAGCAACTCCAGTGCTCTCCCGAGTGCCCTCCCGCCGGGCCCGCTTCCCTTGTAATGCCCCAGGCGCACCACAACCATATCGTGAGCCGGGATGAGGATCGTGTACTGCCCGCCGGCTCCTGCCATGAAGTAGGAATCTCGAGGTACTGGGAAGGACCCCGTTCCGTTGATCCAGAAGAACGAGCCGCCGTATATGGGCCGCCCGTCTGCCTCCCAAGCGGGGGCGATGGTGCTGGCGTATTCCACCCAACCCTCGGGCAGTATCCGCTCGCCATTCCAGACGCCGTCCTGCAAATACAACATTCCCAACCGCGCCCAGTTCCGACCCGTGCCGAACTCATAGCCCTGCAGCAGGAAGTTGCCGTACGGATCTGTCTCGAGATACATCTTGCGAATGCCGATCTTGTCGAACAGTGCTCGTTGCGGATAGGTATGGTAGTTCTGACCCAGTTCTTCTTCGACACCCTTGCGAACCAGGTAGTTGGTGGCCACAGGATCGGAGTTCCGATAGCGTCCAACGGTGTTGGGAGGCCACTGCGCAGGCCTTGTGATAGCCCACTCGAACGAGTTCACCGCCCCCGTATACACGTAATAGTGGTCGGGATAACCCTGTGGATAGCCAAACTCGTAGTCATAGTCGGGGTCTTGAGGAGCCACGAAACGAAGTCCCGACGACATGCGCATGAGGTCGCCTATTCGAATCTCTGCACGCGGGTCACCCGGAGTCTCGTGCCATTGATCTACCGGTGCTGCTTCCCAGAGGTCGTAGACTCCCTGAAGGACCAACGTGCCCATTAGCGTGCCTGTCAGGCTCTTGCCCATCGACCAGCTCTCGAGCTGCGTGTCCTTGTCGATCCCTTCCCCGTAGCGCTCACCGATGATCCTGCCATTGTGCACGACCACGAAGGCCGCGGTCATGCTCTCGGCCGGATCGAACGCCGCGTCCACTGCCTCGGCTACCTTGGCCGCATCCACATGGGAGGACAGCGGCTCGTCGGGCAGAACGTCGCCCATCGGCCACGGCAGACTCATCGCATCGGGCAGGGCCGTTGTGACTTCGACAGGAGCGAACGAAATCGAATCCGCACCCCGCGGTAGCGTTACGCAGCCCTGGTCTCCGTAAAACTTTGCTGACCGTGTGGTTCCGGTATTCAATGTGAGGTGCACTATCTGGTTCTCAAAGTCGACCACCGTATCTGTGACCAGAGCCCGTTCTTCCAGCTTTGACACGAAGTAACCGACATTCTCCGCGCCTTCGGCCACTTCCAGTCCGGTGATGAACACAGCCGAGCACAGGATTTTCGCGAAGCCTGCCATGGCGAGTTCCATCGGGTCGCCGGGCGGCGTTTCCCATTCGGTGTCCAACTCGAACTCGGCCGCGCGGGTGATGAGGGCGTCTGTTGTGGAAGGCACTTCGTCCGGTGTGCCGGGTGCGCACGCAGACGCAACAAAGATCAACGCCATGCTCAGCAGGTAACAGATCTTAAGCATTGCTGATACTCCTCAAGTTGGGAGGAAATGCCGCAACGGCGATTCCCGGTGTTCATCCGACCAAAGCTCGTATCACCACAAACACGATCGACGGCCCCAACAAACATCCCAGGCCGGTGTAAAAGGTCGCCGTCATTGCTCCATAAGGCACCAGTTTCGGATCCGTCGCTGCGAGACCGCCTGCGACTCCGCTGGTCGTGCCCATGAGGCCTCCGTACACCATCGCCGATCGCGGGTTGTTCAGCCCGATGTAACGGGCAACAAATGGAGTGCCCGTCATCACCAACATCGACTTGACGAGGCCTGCGGCGATACTGAGTGCAACTACTTCAGACGACGCGCCAATCGCGGTTCCCGTGACAGGCCCAACGATGTATGTCGCCGCGCCGGCACCGATGGTTGTCATGCTGACCGCGTCCGAATAGCCGAACGCGTATGCAACCAATGCGCCGATGACAAACGAGCCCAGGACACCCACGAAGAGGGATACGATCGCGCATGCCCCTGCCCTTCGCATCTCGTCCAACTGCACACCGAACGCGGTCGCTATGATAGCAAAGTCCCGCAACATCGCACCACCCAACAAGCCGACGCCGGCCAAGATTTCTATGTCCGCAAGCCCTTGGCTACCACCTGTTGTCACGCCGCCGACATAGGCCAGCAGCAATCCGATCAGGATTGCGATTGCCGAGCCGTGTATCCTGCCGCGCGTGAGCCTGTTGGATATGAAATACGAAAACCAGACAGTGATGCCCACAAAGGCAAACGCGGTTATCAGGCCGTTTCGAATCAGCACCTGGCCGAGCAGATCGAAGACCGTGCTCATCGATCGCCCTCCACAGAAGCCTCATCGTGTCTTTTGGACTCGTCAGCCCCAATGCGGCTTATCAGGGGAACCAATGCACAGCTCACAACCACTGCCAAAAACCCTGCCAGAAGCGCTGCCGGCCCGCCCTTCACCGCCGCAATCACATTTTGCTTGGCCG
>JBDGYW010000426.1:0-6007 GCA_039588935.1 Gemmatimonadota bacterium
GGCGGGAGCTGCGACGCTTCGTCAAGTGGCGAACCGCTTACCTCCGGGTGCAAAGAATCGCCTCGACCGGGATTCCCAGCACTTGAATCGCGTGTATCTCCGGTTCGAGCTCGGCCTTCCTGCAGAGATCGAGCCAGAGCTCGCGCTCGAACAGCCCGGTCGTGTGATGATCGTGTACGACTCGGGTGGGTTCCGAGCCGGTGCGCAGAAGGAACGCGAAGTCCGTCTCGACGCGCGTGTCGGCGGGGTCGGGATCGTGGCTCCATTCCAGGTACCGGAGTGATCGATCACCCTGGTCACGCCCGCCGGTGGTCACGCCTGGCCGATACGTTTCGCAGAAATCATCCGGCACGAACAGGCATGTCCCGCCAGGACGACAATGCGCGGCCGTAGTCTCCAAGGCGAGCAGGAGGTCGTCAGCCGTCAGCATGTAGTCCACCGCGTCCTCAACGAGGACAGCATCGAACAGCCGGTCGAGTCGAACCGTTCGCATGTCGCCCTGAACGTGAAGACACTCTGGGTTTGCGGCGCGACTAACCTCCAACATCCGCGAGGAGAGGTCGACCAAGGTCAGGTGGAATCGCCTCTTGAGATAGGAGGCGTTGCTGCCGCCGCCGCTTCCCAACTCGAGGACGTGATTCGGATCGCCGTGCAGCCTGAGAAGGCGCGCGTACTCGATGGCCGATGCCCGATAGTCATCCGGATCTACCAGGAGCGGCCACCACTCCGCGAGCTCGTAGTAGAGCTTGGGGTTCACGCCATGTTCCGCCGCCCGGCCACCCGGCCGCTCAGCCGAGCGGGCCCGCGTTGAACGTGCACCGACGAGCATACCACGAGAACGCGCTTGGGCGCCTCGGCGGCCCGGTGTTGCTTCAGCCACGACGATCTGTGGGTCCGCATTACCGCACAGGCACGAGAAAGTCACGAGCAGATCGGCACGCGCTTCGACTTCGTCTTGACCGGTTCGCCACTCAACGGCGAGGCTAGCCGACCACGGAGCTTCAATAGCCGTGATACTCGCTGCGCTTGTTCTCGTGCGGAAATGGAACATCGGGAACGGGAAGGCCAAGAGCCCTACACAGCGGCTCCCACCCCTCTTGCGGGCGCCATACCAAGAAACGTTCATTGAAGCTCGGATGCCGCTCGGCGTGCGCCAGCACCCTTCGATTGTGCAACTCGAAGAAGGCTCTCTCCGTATCCTCCGATAGCCCCTCTTGCCAATCCGGATAGATCGCATCGGCGAAGTCGAGAAATTCACGTCGCTCAGCAGTGATGAGGTCGGGCCTTCGCATTTCCTCCTCGTAGTGCTCTTCGAGAGCGGCCATGAAGGCCCACCAGGAGTCTGTATCCCTGACGGATAAGATGACGAGTGCTTCGGGGAAGACGTCGGAGAGCTGCTTCCAGTAGTAGCTGGCTGGCTCGTCCACACAAGCCACGTAGCCCGGCATCACCTTCTCCCATTGAGAGATCGGCACATCTTCGAACTCGTCCGGGTCGGATCGCAGTGGCATGGCTCGGATCAAGGAAAGCCAGGGGGCCATCAGCTCGGAATGCGACTGGTACTCGAGGAAATGAAAACAAGGGCCTCTCAACAGCACTTCCAGTGCCATCTTGAGCGACGTCGTGCCCGTGCGACCCATTCCAGCGCCGATGACCTTTAGATCCAAGCTCATGGCAGAAACTTCTCCCGTCTGCCTCATGTTCGCATGATCGAGGTCACTAGCAAGACGCTTCGATGATGACAGTACCCACGGCGATGCAACCTGTGCTCCTGCAGGTTGCTCAATCTACGCCTCCTGAAGGATCGGGCGCTCAGCTGCGTGGCACGGGCCGCCGACTCAGACGCGCACGGTGAGCTCGAAACCGCCTGCAAATGGGACCGTCATCGTCCGGAACCGGTTCCTCGGGTCGTTCACGAACTCGAAGTAGTCACCGTACTCGTTGATGTCCTCTGCCGTGTTGTCGCATACCGCGATTGCCCCTTGGCGCAGGCTCGGTGACACACGCTCAAGGGCGGGCAGCGCCACATCCCAGATGTCGACCAGCATGAAGTCCACCGGAGGGCCGACGTCCTGGAGCGTTTGGCGGAGATCGCCCTCGCGCAGTTCGATGAACTCACTGAGGCCCGCTTCCTTGAAGTTCGCACGCGCGATTTCTGCCTTCTTCGGTTCGTACTCTGTTCCGATGACCACGCCGTTCGGGACCTGATTGTCGCGCACCGCGGCCGCCAGATACAGCGTTGATACGCCAAACGAAGTGCCCGCTTCCACTACACGAGTCGCTCGCAGAGAGCGGCAGAGCTGGTAGCAGAACTGCGCCTTCTCTCGGTCGAGCGCGACCATCTTGTCCGAGAAGAAACGATGCATCTCGTCGTCAAAGGAGCCCTTCTCATCGAGCGTTCCTTCTTGCTCCCTTCGCGCGTAATATGCGTCAATCTCGTCGGCTTGTGCGTCGCTCTGCGAATGCAGGCGATCGAGCACCGCCTCAAGCTTTGGATCATTGAGGGGTGATGCCATGTCTTGCTTCTCCTGTGGATAGAAACGCGAGGACGAACCGCACCGCCCAACGTCCAGGGTAAGGCGCGCTGTCAAGCGTCGCCTCCAACCCGTTGTTCGGCATCCTTCAGTTTCTTGCAATAACGAATTGCCTTGAGTGAGGCACCAAGGCTCACTTGCTTGGTCACTCCATCCAGTTCAAACCCCATCGCCTCGTAGAACCGTCTGGCTTGAGCGTTGGCATCAAGAACCCAGAGTGTGGCAAAGGAGCGGCCACGCGAGACGAGCATGGCTTCCCCTTGCTCGGAAAGAAACCTTCCAATTCCTTTCCGCCAGTACTCTGGCGAGAGGTAGATTCCCCAAATCTCTCCCGTAGTTTGCTGGTCGACGTCCGTGTCCCGGCAGTCACCGAGCGTGAGGAAGCCAAGAATCTCGCCGTCATGTTCAGCCACGTAGGTCTCCTCCGCGCCGCTGGCCAATGACTGACGTAAACGCTCGGTCGTGCGCTCGATGGTGAACCCCTGAAGATGTGACGCAGGCACAATGCCAGGATAGGCCTCTTGCCACGATGCAACGTGCGCTCTGGCGATCGCAGGAGCATCGGCTGAGATTGCACGTCTCAGAGTCACTTTCATATCCCGGTGCCCAACGGACAGGCCGTTCAGTTGAGAGCCTGCCTTGAGGGTAGAGACGCCAGCATACCACGGAGCCTCGCTACGCTGAAACGCCGGCACGTTGGCCGGACGGTATGGGGAGGTCAGCCCCTCGGAGAGCGGCGACCATCGCTGCGTTCTTCGAAACCCCCTACCAAGGAGCTGACCATGACCACGGCGTACATCGGTATCGACCTCCATCGCACCGCGATCCAGATCTGCGGGCTCGACGAGCGCGGCGAATGCATGGCGGAGGAGCGGTTCCATGTTGCCTAGGTCGTGTTGCACTTCAAATGTGAAGCTAAGCGGCGAGTTGGCTATTGGGTGTACAAAGACGCTGGCCAAACCTTGTGTGCTTCGGTGTGGAATTTGAACTGGGGTACAATCCAGCTTCCATCGGCCTTCCGGAAGACGAGGAAATACGAAAACACTGGACCGTGTTGGTAGTCGAGAGTTAGATATAGGATGCGAGTCGTGTCGGAGATGCGGACATTCTCAACTACGGTGTATCCTGAATAAGTCCCGTAGTATTCTTGGATTTGGACAAGGAGATTTGCCTGCGAGAGGGCCTCTTTGTTTCCTTCCATTGGCCCACCCTGAGTCCAAGCAACGATTGCTTCGCGTGGCCCCTCATTCTTGTAGGCCTTATGCCCGCGTTCAATAGGGCTCGTAGGATCATCGGCTCCAGCAAGTGCAATGGTGGAATGGAGCGCGAAGAGCAGGATCGCGCCAAAGGTGATCGAGTTGCGCATCTTCACGAGAGCCTCCGTATCGCTTCGCCGCCTAACGGACAGGCCGTTCAGCTGCGAGCCTGTCTTGAGGGTAGAAGCGCCAGCATACCACGAGGCCTCGCGAGGGCGGAGCACCCGTGCCGTGGCCCGTCAGCTGCAACATGTTGTTAGCCAGCCCTGCTCCCACAAAACATACATTCGAAATTCATTCAAAGGCAGAAATTTGATCGAGTTGATACTTGCGAATCACCGGCACTTTGGCGTTGCGGTCTGGATATCCCGTCACCAAGATCAGGACTGGCCGTTCATTATCAGGCCGCCCGAGAATTCTATTCAGGAATTTCATTGGACTTGGCGTATATGGCAAAGTGGCCAAACCTGATAAGTGCAACGCCGTTATCAATATCCCTATCGCAATCCCAACCGATTCGGTTATGTAGTAGTTCTTGTGCTCTTTTCCCTCTTCATCTACCGTGACTCTCTTCGAGAACACTACGATCAAGGACGGCGCTTTCTCCAGAAACGGTTTGTTTGCATCTGTACTCAATGGCTGCAGTGCTCTCAACCATTCTTCAGGTGCACGGCTTTGATAAAATGCCTTCTCTTCTTTTTCTGCCGCTTTTCGAATCTCCTTCTTTATTTCCGGATTGGACACCACTACGAAATACCACGGCTGCATATTCGCCCCACTTGGCGCAGTGCCTGCTGCCAATAGGGCGTTCTTGATCACTTCAATTGGAATGGGGCGGTCAGAAAACTCACGAACCGTTCGTCGCCTTTTCATATCGAGATAAAACGATTCTGAGATCGCAAGCATTTCTTCGGGGCTTTTCTTCTGAAACTTCAACGGTTCGAATTTTGCTTCTGGATTCTTCATTCTCTCTTCTTTTTTCTTTGATGGTCTCATTGCTTTTGGCTGGATAACGGACCGGCCGTTCAGCTGCGGGCCTGCCTTGAGGGTAGAGAAACCAGCATACCACGAGAGCCCGCGAAGCTGGAACGCCCGTGCGGTGGCCCGGCAGCTGCAACCGCTTGTTAGGCGGCATCGGCGCCTGTGCTAAGAATGGTGCGCAGCAGACGAAAGAAGTAAGAGAACGGGACGATTAGAAGGCATATGGCCGCAGCCACGTATGGCCATGCTACACGAAAACTGAGCAGATTCGTTCCGTGGAGAAGGAGCGCTGCGAGGCCGATTGAGCTAACGAAGACGAGGTACCGACGTTCAAGCGGCTCGCCGGTGGCCGCTGCTATGCGGCGGGCTTGGGTAATGCGAACAGCAGTGGTGCCGGCGATCCAGGCGAACCAAGCTCCGCTCGAAAGAACCCAAACGAGCGAAGGAGCTAGTGCGGTGAGACTCAGTACGATCGGCAGAAAGCAGAAGACTACGATGTAAAAGCTGCTGAGAAGCAACGCGCGAAGCCGAAAGACATCCAGAGGGGTCCATTCGCCCTGACTGCGGCGACCCAAGACGGCAGCGATCCCGGAAAAGCCGGCCACCGCGATCGCGATTTCCGCAATCGTGGCGAGAGCATCCGAAGCGTTCATGGTTGGCTTCTGCTCCCTTGATGCCGTCTAATTCCTAATGGACCGCCCGCATAAGCTACCGCCTGGGCGAGAGCGTCGCAGCCTGATGTCGCCGTGCTCGGTTGGTTGAGACGTGGAAACTCAACGAATCCCCCCACTTGGTGGCGGGCACATGGTGTCTTGGGTGGACGCAATGCTGCGAGCTTCGCAGCCTAAGGTCGAAAGCGTCGAATCGCGTCCGGACTGAGCCGGAATACTCCAGTCGGTGGCTTGCGAGCGTGCGAGTGCTCGGCAGGGGCAGCGGCGGATTCTGAGCTGCGAAAGCTCCGGGCCCTCTCGAGAAACTGGGTGGCGGTCGTCGCGCTCTTGCCGAGCGCGGGCTCGAAAAGAAGGCGCTGGCCTCACGCGCCCAGGTTCGCCAGCAGGATTCGCGCGGAGTCGAGCAGCAGCTCGGGCTCCCGGCTCGGCGCGGGCGCGTAGATCTTGTGCCCCGGGGTGACGCGCATGCCGCCGCCCGCCTGCGTCAGCAGGCTGAGCAGGCGCTCGGGGTCCACGCGGCTGGTCTGCGCGGCGGTGAGCACAAAGTCGCCGTCCGCCAGATCGA
>JBDGYW010000427.1:0-6003 GCA_039588935.1 Gemmatimonadota bacterium
GGGCGGCCCAGACCAGCGATGGATCGCGGTCAGACCTGACGGTATCTCCCTCGAGCGAGATTTGGGATGAAGTCTGTGCCGAAGCCGATCTATGTCCGCGCAACGAGTGCCCGCACTATCACGAGTGTTTCTTCATTGCTGCACATGCCGCTGCGGCGAGCGCCAATGTGGTGGTCGTCAACCATCACCTACTAGCCGCTGATCTCGCTGTGCGTATTGCCCAGGAGAACTGGACGGAAAAGGCCGTCCTCCCGGGCTATCGCCGGCTCGTCGTCGATGAAGCTCAACACCTGGAAGACACCGCAGCGCAGCACATGGGAGCGGCGGTGACCTCAAGGGGGGTGGCAAGGCTGCTCGGCAGATTGGAGC
The DNA here is from genome assembly GCA_039588935.1 of Gemmatimonadota bacterium. Taxonomy (GTDB): domain Bacteria; phylum Gemmatimonadota; class Gemmatimonadetes; order Gemmatimonadales; family GWC2-71-9; genus JBDGYW01. The sequence goes on from JBDGYW010000427.1 coordinate 370, forward strand.
GCAACGGCAAAGGTCTGATTCCCACGTTGCTGGCAGAACTGGGTGGTAGGGACGACCTGGCCAGCAAAGCGTCCTATGACCTGTTGTACAAGGGTTTGTTGCCCGAGGTGAGCGCGGCTCGCGAGCACTCTGACAGAGTATTCGCCATGCTGTGCGATCGGCTCGCATCCGGAACGGCCGATCCGCTGCGAATTGACGACTCCTTCGCCAGCGACGCTGTTTGGCGGCAGGGGTTGAGTGCGGTTCTCGACAACCTGGTGAATGTGTTCGGGAAGCTGAGGGATGGAGTCGAGACTGTTGCCGACAGGCTGCTTCTCGACGAAGACGCAGACAGCCGGTCACTGCTGTTGGCAGAATTGCGCGGGGTCGTGCGGCGGCTCCAGGCGGTGTCGGATGGGGTGCTCCACGTCCTCAGGCCGAAGCCCGGCACGAAGACGGTGCGGTGGATCGAGCGGAGGGGCAAGAAACCGATGGGCTCGTTGCCGTTCCCGATCGGCATGGCCGCGGTTCCTCTCGACCTCGCGCCGGTACTGAAGGATTCGTTGTTCGACCGAGTCGACACTGTAATTCTCACGAGTGCGACGCTGGCCACGGGCGGCGACTTCTCGTTCCTGAAGGAGCGCCTGGGTCTCGATCTTCCTCCATCGCGTGTGCAGGCAGAGGAGTCGCTTTCGTCTCCCTTTGACTTTGCGGCTCAGTGCCTGTTGTGCGTCCCGACCGATTTGCCCGACCCGCGTGCAGATGCAACTGGACACGACAGGGCCGTGCAGCGGGCGGTCGTCGATTTGGCTCACGCGTCGGACGGCGGCATGTTCGTGCTTTTCACTAGCTACGCGGCGCTGAGGCGAGTGGCGGCGGCGGTTCGAGCCGAGTTGGAGGGCCGTTGGCCGTTGCTGATACAGGGCGAGGGACAGCGCGACCATCTGCTGCGTCGCTTTCGAGACGCGGGCTCAGCGATACTTTTTGGGACCGATAGCTTCTGGGAAGGTGTAGATGTACCTGGGCCCTCCTTGCGGGCGCTCGTATTGGCCAAATTGCCGTTCAAGGTCCCGAGCGATCCGCTGACAGCTGCGCGGCTCGAGGCGCTGGCGGAGGAGGGGGTAGATGGGTTCAGGCATTACCTCATGCCACACGCCGCGTTGAAGCTAAAACAGGGATTCGGGCGGTTGATACGGTCAAAGTCGGATATAGGCATAGTGATACTCATGGACTCGCGGGTGGCAACTCGTAACTATGGCGGCAAGTTGCTTGCATCGTTGCCGCCGGCCCGTCGGGTTGTCGACGCGCTGGGTGTCGTGCAGACCGAGGTGGACGAGTTCTTCGCGACTCACGGAATTGGAGTGCCCTCTTGAAACGACCGAGTGAGAGGCTCAGCAGACTGCCGGTTTACGCGATCAATGAACTCGCCGCAGCCAAAAAGCGACTGCTCGCGGCGGGACGAGACGTGATCGACTTGAGCGCCGGAGACGCTGACCTCGCTCCTCCAGCAATCGCAATTGAGACGCTCGCGCGGGCTGCTGCTGAGCCCGCGATGAGTCGCTATGCATTCCAGATCGGACTCATCGAGTTCCGTGAAGCGGCAGCCGGGTACATGAAGCGGCGGTTCGGGGTAGATGTGGATCCAATGACCGAGCTACTGCCCCTAATCGGCTCGAAGAACGGGCTTGCCCACTTGCCTCTGGCTGTGCTGGATTCTGGAGATGTCTGCGTGGTTCCCGAACCGGGATACCCCGCGTACATGGGGGCTGTGCTTGCCGATGCAGACGTTGTTCGATACCCTCTGCTGCCAGAGAGAGACTTTTTGGTGGAGTTGGACGAACTGACGGCAGAGCGGCTTGCTTCCACTGGGTTGGTGTTTCTCAACTACCCGAACAACCCGACGACAGCCCTGGCGCCTCGCGACTATCTGGAGCGTACGGTAGAGATCTGTCACAGGCACAACATCGTGCTCGCATACGATAACCCCTACTGTGAGATCACATTCGACGGATACGAGGCTCCGAGCATACTCGAACTGGAGGGCGCCCGAGAGGTATCGCTGGAGTTTTTTTCTCTGTCGAAGAGCTTCTGCATGACCGGGTGGCGGTTGGGATGGGTCGTGGGTTCGGCCACCCTCGTTGCTGCTTTGAGCAAAGTGAAGAGTTATGTTGACACAGGGCAGTTCCTGGCGATTCAGAAGGCGGGTGCTGCCGTCTTGAACCAGGCAGAGGAACTGATCGTTCCGATTCGTGAGACCTTCGAGGTGCGACGCGACGCGGGTGTTGAGGCGTTCCGCAATGCCGGGCTCACGGTCGACGTACCAAAGGCGACCATGTATCTGTGGATTCAGCTTCCCGGCGGAGGCACGTCTGCCGACTTTTCTCAGCGGTTGCTCGAGAACGAGGCCGTTGCCGTAATGCCTGGCTCCGCGTTTGGGGGAGCCGGAGAAGGGTATTTCAGGATTGCTCTCACGGTCGATAGGGATCGCCTGGCTGAAGCGGGTAAACGATTGAGCCGCGAGTTGGCGCGTTCCGGAGGGGCCGGTGCCAGAGCTTAGGTTCCAGCTCCCCGGCGCCAAACCACCCCATCCCGGTTGGGGTGTGGTGAGCATCGCTGTCCACGCGTCAGTGATCGTGCTGCTTGCCGGAACGGTGAGCACGACGGTCATCGCGACGCGGAACGAGGAGCCACAGTACATCCAGATCGGGACGCGGGAACACTTGTTGCCAGGTCGTTCCGCACCGGTTCCAATGGTTCAAGATCTGGTGGACGCCACGGAAGCTGCAGCGGCCGCCACTGATACCGGAGCAGTGGTTGGACGCGTGTCCCATTTCGCTCCAAGAGTCGTTCCAGTGGGATTGCCGCCACGGAGATTGATATCGATCGATCCGGTGCTGGGTAGTGAAGCACGCATCGGGTCCACCGGATATGGATCAGGACGTCTCTGGGTTGGGCCGATAGAGGCTCAATTGGGTGTGGTGGGACCGTCAGCAGACCGATCGACCCACGCGGCTCGGGTGGATTCCGCCGTTCGTGCGAAGTTGCTCGCGTTCATCGACACAATTCCAGCGGACAGCTTCGCCACTCCGCGGGTCAGTCCATGGGTCACGGAAATCAACGGCCAGAAGTGGGGAGTGGACGGCAGTTGGGTGTATCTCGGCGGTCTCAAACTCCCGACGATTCTTCTTGCGCTGCTTCCCTTACCTCAGGGGAACTACCAGCAGGCGCGAGAAGCCCAGGAACTACAGCGTATCCGTGAGCAGATCATCCAGGCTGCGTGGCAGGCCGAAACAAACGCCGACTTTCGCAGGTACGTGAAGGAGATACGGGAGCGAAAGGACCGAGAACGGGAGGAGGCGAGGAGGCTGGTTAGACGAGATACGATTCCGTAACAACGGGACCGGCTGCATTTGCGGCATTCACGGCAATATCCGCCGTACCGCCCTACCGCCCCTTCTCCAGCAACATCCCAATCCTCGCGAGACTTTCCTCTCTTCCCACAACATCCAACAGCACATTCACCGGCTCTGAAACAGTGGTTCCCGTGAGTGCCACTCTGATTGGCTGAAAGACCTTGCCCGCACCGACGTTCAGTGATTCGGCGAGGTGGCGAAGCTCCTGTTCCAGCCGGCCCGGCTCCCATGCTGAGTTCTCGAGTTTGCTGAGTAGATCGTTCGCCGCAGACAGCGCCGAGTAGAAGCCCTCTGCGTCCTTGGCGACCAGCTTTTGGGCCTTGGGGTCGTCGTCGGTGATGAAGCTGGCGTCAAGGCGCACAGCGGTACGCTCGGCCAGCTCGATCGTGGTTCGTGCACGCTCGCGATTGATGTCCATGGCTTTCAGGAACCTGGCTCGCGACGAGCCTGTGATATCGACTCCGAGCCGCGACATTTCGGGTTCCACCAGCGGGAGCAGTTCGTCGCATGGTGTCTGACCGATGTACTGACCGTTCATCCACTCCAGCTTGGTCAGGTCGAAGATGGCGCTCTTCCGCTGCACGTCACTCAACGAAAACACTCCGATGAGTTCGTTCACGTCGAAGAATACCTCGCGCTCGTCCTTGGGATTCCAACCCAACAGCGCCAGGAAGTTGCGGAGAGCTTCTGGGAGGATTCCGAGCTTGCTGTAATCACCCACTGCCGTAGCACCGTGACGCTTGGAGAGCTTCTTGCCGTCGGGTCCATGGATCATGGGCACGTGCGCAAAAGCCGGCGGTTCGTGACCGAGCGCGCGGAAGACCGCTATCTGCTTGGGCGTGTTCGAGATGTGGTCGGCCCCGCGGATAACGTGGGAAATGCGCATCTCCAGATCGTCCGCGACAACCGTGAAGTTATACGTGGGAGTGCGATCCGACCTCAGGATCACCCAATCCTTGATGTCGGAGCCGTCGAACGAGATTGTCTCATGCACGAGGTCGTCGAACGCAATCTCTTCGTCAGGCATGCGAAACCTAGTCGCTCCATCATCTGCGTATGCCAGCCCGTCTGCGACGAGCTGATCTGCAAGCCGCTGGTGCCGTTCGAGCCCGGCGCCCTGAAAAACAATGTCTTCATCCCAGTCGAGCCCGAGCCAGGTTAGCCCGTCACGTATCACCTGCGTGTGTTCTTGGGATGACCGCTCGCGATCTGTATCTTCGATTCGCAGCAGGAACTTCCCGCCAATCTGTCGAGCATAGAGCCAGTTAAAAAGCGCCGTTCGCGCACCTCCCAAATGCAGATACCCGGTCGGGGAAGGGGCGAAACGGACGCGTATATCCGTATTAGCCATGGGCGTCAAATCAGTTGTGAGAAACGGAGAGGGAGGGATTCGAACCCTCGGTAGGGCGTTTTACCCTACAACGGTTTAGCAAACCGGCGCCTTCAGCCACTCGGCCACCTCTCCTGTCGTAGTTCGGGTACCGGCGCTTTCCGAACCACCCTGAAGATAATGTGGGTGAGGTCTGGGGTGAATAGCGAGGGCAGAGGTGCAGCAGCCGCAGAGGTGCAGAAACTGGGGTTGTCCCTGCCGCTCCTGCCGCTTCTGCAACTCCTGCCGCGGGGGCGGGATTTGGGTTGGTTAGAACCCTTCGTCCGGAATCACGAACCAGAGAATGATGTATGCCAGAAGGCCGGGAAACCCTATCGAAAGAAACGAAGCGATGACATAGATGACTCGTACAGCGGTTGGGTCCCAATCGAGCCATTCGGCGATGCCACCGCATACACCGGCAACGAGCTTGTGATCACGTGAGCGCCTGAGAGGTTTCGACAGAGCGTTTCCCATCACGTTCTCCAGGGTGATAGTGAGTAATACGTTTAGCACAAGACGGGGCTTGTCGCAAGCCTCGCGTTGTCGAAGGGGGATCTGCAAACACTGAGAGTCTGGGGATACTGTACGGAGGGCCGGGGACTTGTTGCGAAGTGGGGATGGGATGATGGGCAGAACAGACCGAACACGGGCGAAACCCGAGCGCAGGTCCACGCCGAAGCGCGTCAGGGCGGCGGTTTTCGGGTTCACCAAATGGTCTTGCGCGTGGCTGCGTTTGGCTCGATCCGCCCCCGTGTGGTTGCGTCTGTCTGCGGGCGTATGTGCCCAGGATGTGCGAAGGTGTGGCTTGGATCTCACAGTCCGCTGTTTGTGACCTCGACGGGGAACACTGGTCCGAATACGACGCACAGA
>JBDGYW010000428.1:0-7378 GCA_039588935.1 Gemmatimonadota bacterium
GGAGGTTATAGATCTTGAACGTCGGTGGAATCTGATTAGCGCCGCTGAGCTCAGCGTTCGCCAGCGCGATCGCCTCCAACCACGGGGCCCGGATGTTTCGAAACGGCTTGTCCGTGTGCGGATGTGGAAAGACCCAACCGCTTGAACCCGGCCCAGACCACCGTGCCTCGAGCATCGACCGCAGCCGGAGCGGCATCGGCACCACGACTTTGCGCCGGTTCTTCACCTCCCCCGCTTGCCACACCACGACATCTGCACCGAAGTCGATGTGCTCCTCCCACCGCAGACGCAGCACGTTCGAGGTCCGCGCCGCGGTGAAGTACAGCGCAATGACGACATCATGAATCGGGACTAGGCGCTTCTCGCCACGTACGCGCTTCGCGTCTGCCCACTTTGTTTGTAGCGCCAGTGACGCAGCGAACACGGCTTGCAGCTGGCCGTGGGTGAGGAACTCGATCTCGTGCTTCGTCTCCTCGTAGGGGCGAACGTGCCGCGCCGGGTTCTCTGGGAGTCGCCCAGAACGCACAGCGAGGTTGAAGATGGAATTGAGAAGAGTCAAGTAAGCATTGACTGATCGCGGCTTGATATTTCGTCGGTTCTTGACATCTTGTCGCCACTTGACAATCTGTGCGGTCGAAATTTTTTCTGCGGGCACCCCCTCCCCGAACTCATCCAGCAGCACTCGCCAGCGTGACCCCTCTACATCCCACCGGATGCCGCGGTCAATCGCATCGTCTCGGTACGCTCGAGCGATTTCACCGAAGGTCACCGGGCGAGCAGCCTCGGCTCGATCACGTCGGGCACAAGCAATCAGATCGGCTTCGATCTTCGCTCGCAGCTGTGCCGCTTCGCGGAGCGACGCTTCCCAGTCGTTTGGCGTGCTCGAGGCGTGATGTACGTTCTGCACAGAATGTACATTTCGACGAGCGGGCTTCGGGATGCGGTCGACCTGGTCTTCATACGCGACAGCACGGAAGCGGAGATAGTACGACTGGCGAGCCTCGTTCCAGTAGACGCCGGCTGCTACACGACCGCGGGAACGTGGGCGGGGCATGTGGTCATCTTACTCTATACACATGCCCGCCCCGCCCCTTGCCGCCATCGCGCCGCAACTCCCCCACATCCACCAGCCGCTTGAGGATCGCGTGAGCGGACGGTCGCGTGATTCCGCACTCGGTAGCGAGAGCAGAGACGGTGACACCCTCCGCTCGGCGAGCGAGACGGAGGGCGGCAGCGGTATTGAGAACGGCGTCAGTCATCTGCGTCTGCAACCTCCTCTGCATACCTCGGTCGTTGATCTAGTCTACTCCCGACACGGGCGGCGTGAGCCGCCGTGTCTCGGGATGAGGCTATACGGCCATCCAGAGGTCCGAGGCGGCACACTTCAACTGGTTGGCAACTTGTTCAACCGTCTCCTCATCTTCTTCTTCGAGGGCCTTCTTCAAAAATAAGATGTCGCTTTCTATCATTTCCAGAATTTCATGATGTCTCCTTTCGTCCTCCTTGTTCACTTATAATATAAGGCCGCGCCTTACATTTGTCAAGGGGGAATCACTGTACCTCAGAAGCGGGCCGAGCGACGGCGCCGTTGCCACGGCCGACGATGATCCAGCGCGTACCGTCGAGCTCGAACTTCATGCCGACCTCGAGAACTTCTTCGGAGTACACCGTGAATGTCCGGTCACCTTCTCCGGGTTCGGTGTCCCACATGCAGACGAGGAGATCTTCGAAGCGAGCGTACTCGCGGTCGCAGAGGAACAGCGGCGGGAGGAGGGTGTCGAGATCGAGAGTGACCATCACGGCTCGGTGGTCTCCGTTTTCGTGAGCTTCTCACCGTAGAACTTTACCTGTTGGTTGAGGTAGTCGAGGTCGCGGCGGATGCTGGAGAGAGCGAAGATGACGTACACGAAGAAGAACAAGCCGAAGAGGAACGGCAGTGCGGTGATGACGATGCCGAGGGTTCCGAAGACGGCGATGAGTTCTTGCATGCCTTCTCCTCTATTCTAGTCGATGTCGCTCGCCCCGGCGTACCGACTCAGGGTGGCGTGAAATGCCCACACCAAGACGCCGTAGTGAATCCAGTCGGCCCACACAAACGACTGAGGCGGATAGCGTCGGTTGGAGGCTGTCAAGATGAGGTCTTTCTTCTCATGCACGAGGCGACGCACCATGCCTTCGCCCTTGTGAAACCCGACGATGATCTTGCCGGGCTGCGCCTTCCGTTTGCTATCAATCAACAGCAAGTCTCCCGGATAGTAGATCGGAATCATGGCGTCGTCGTTGCCCCTAGCGAGGATGAAGCGGTCATCAATCGGCGGCACGCCTAGAAGTCTCCCGACAGGGCCATGAACGGGAACATCTAAGATTTCGTGAGGCTCTGCGTCAGTGGGGTCTAGCGGCTTACGGTCGTGATACGCGACCCTAAAGGTCGGTTCCGTGCTGTTCGCTCTACACAGATCAGGGAACAGAGCACATGGGTCTTGATCCATCGCTCCGAGAAATCGTTCGATCGTTCTCCATGTCGGGTTGACTTTCCCGGTTTCGATGCGGGAGACCGCGCTCTCCCTCATCTCGAGGAGATCCCCTACCTCTTTTTGCGATAAGTCGAGCGACTCGCGGAGCTCACGCAGGCGCTTCCCGATGTCGTAAAACCGCGTGCCTTCGGGGGTCTCCATAAATACTGTCAAGGACACTATTGACCCCTCACAAAAAAGTCAATACAAACTTGTACACACCTATTGACATTACATAGATGTACATATACATTAAAGTCATGAACGGCAAATATCCGAACCTCATCAGTAAGCGCCGGAAGGCTCGAGGGTGGTCGCAAGCGCAGCTGGCTTCCCGCATCGAAATGAGCCCGAACTACCTCGCACGAATGGAACGGGGACAGATGCGTCCGCGACTCGATACGGCGCGACGAGTGGCGCTTGCCCTCGGTGTCCATGTCGACGACGTGTGGCCTCTCGAGTCTGAGGCTGCGTAGGAGGTCACCATGACCACCACCCCCCTCCTCGAATCCCTCTGCACCATCTCGGTCGACTATTGGGACGATCTCACGGACGAACTCGAGCGAGCAATGACCACCGCTCGCCCGATCGACACCGACGTCTTCGCGGCTCTCGACCTCACCCGAGCCGAATGGATGCGCGTCTACGACCACGAGAAGCCGCGGGAACGTTTCGAACTCGGTGCTTGGGTCTATCCGCTGGAGAGCGAACGTCGGCTCGTTGAAGCGGCGTGCGGTGTGAAGCGCGTCCTCGACGAACTGATCGCCGATCTCGTGAGGAAGGAAGTGGCGTAGATGGAAACCACACGACTCGACGAACTCTGCCGCGAGATCAGCCGCGTACGAGACGAGGACGTTGAGCGCCTCGTCAGTGCGGTCTGCACTCGCATCGACCGCAGGGCCTTGCACGGCACACCAAACGCAGCGCCACAGAAGCCGGTCGGCACGATGCGATTGATCGAGCCGAGACCGCCGCGACGAAGGGCATAGTACATGGACGCCTGGGGTTTCGTCGTCAGCTTCGCGTTGCTGTGGTTCGCGCTCATGTTCTTGGGTTGTTTGATCATGACCCTGCATGAGATGTGGCCGACATTCACAAGCACGCTCGCAGACCAGATCGAGCGCCTGCATCAACGACTGCAACTCCGACGAGTCCGTCGGAAACTCGAGAAGCGGGGGGTGCTGCGATGACATCAGCTCAAGAACAATATAGCGAGCAATCGTATCCGTGGGGAGTCCCGAAAGAAGAATTTGTGGGACACGTCCGGAAGCGCGTTCTGCGTCCTTGGCAGAACTTCCCGCGCAATTACGTCCACCTTCTCGCTGGCGAACGAAGCCAATCACTTGCCCGGAAACGTCGACACGGTGACCGTCCGCTGACAGTCAAAGTGCTGATCGGGTGGTTGCTTCAGTGCAAGCGAGTCGACCACCGTGAAGCCGGTCGTGCGTCATTGCAGCCTCTCGCCGAGTTGATCGACTGCGACGTTGTGCCGCGTGCAGAGGTTCACTGTCAGACCCTCGCCGAAGAGATCGCCGACGTCAGCCGCTCCGCGGGCGAGGCGTTGGCAATCTTTGCGGAGTCGATGGTCGACGCAGAGATCGACGTCGACGAAGCGGCGATGCTTCTGGACTCGCTCTGCAGGTTGCATGACGAAGTCGACGAAGCGGTTGCTGCATTGCGGAGGCGCGTGTGACTGACCGCGCCGTCCGCGCCATCCTCCGTCGCCTGGATTCGCTCCAGCGCCAGCTCGCGTCGGTGAACCCACTCACCCAGTGGCCGACGGTAAGAGAGGCGTGCGAGCAGTACAACACGTCACGCGAGACGCTACGAAAGCTCGCGAATCGTAACGTGATCCGCCAATCGCGAGAGTTCCCGGTGCGGTACTACCGCCCGGACCTCGACCGTCACTTCTTCGGGCTCGTACCGGAGGAGATGGCGTCATGATCCACGACACCGAGCAGGCCGGTGATATCGCGACTTCCTCCGCGATCCTCCTTCCTTCCCCGTGCGTCCCGGGGTGTCTGCGTGGGCGCGTTGATTCAAGATCAATATGGCAGTGGTTTCAGAAAGTTCGCAATGTGGTTCGGCCAGCCACGTCCCATAATTTCGGGTATTCTGCGAAGCCTACCGAGCAAGGCAAGACACGCCCTGGAGCCGGGGTTGCCCAAATATGGCGTAAAACGGTTCGGCACTGCCATTCTTCAATCACCCGGCAGGCAAACCGGACGCTCTCCGGCACTTCCCCCGTGGAACATCGGCTCGACATTAGCCTGCCGTTTGAACCTGCACGCCGCGCTGCACCGAGGGCCAGCGATACCAACCTCTCGGTCAGTGGGCAGGCGTGCGCTGCCCGCCATGATCCCACCAAACACATCTGGATCATCACACTCACTTCTAACTACGCACGCCCGCTGTGCTGGGTGCGGGCTGCGTCTTGCCTGGAGGCTGCATGTGGCTCTTAGGACTCGTCGCAATCGCCGCCTTCGTGGTGGCGTTCGTCGTCGGCAGCGCCGTTGAAAAGTGGTGCTGGAACTATCCCCGGATCGAACCCAGAAAGGAGTAGAGCTGTATGCCGATCAAAGTAACACGGCAGCTGAAGCTCCCGCCCCGAGTGGTCCTCTACGGACCCGAGGGGATCGGGAAAACGACCTTCGGCGCCGAGTCCGAGAACCCGATCTTTGTCTGCACGGAGGACGGTGCAACAGAAGTCCCCGTGGACAAGTTCACATTCTCGGATGACAGGCTGAAGGCCGAAACATGGATCGAGTTTCTCGACGCGGTGAAGACCATCGCCACTGAGGGGCACGAGTACCAAACCCTGGTGATCGACACCTGGAACTACGCGGTGGTGTTGGCGGCGCAGAAGGTCTGCGCCGAAAAGTTCGGCCACGACTGGAGCAAGTTCCACGCCTACGGCGGGAATCACGGCTACTCGGCCACGGCTGAGGAGGTTCGGCCGGCGCTGAACTTCTTCGATATGTGCCGCGGTCGGGGCATGACGGTGATTCTGCTTGCTCACGACGCAGTGCAGAGTTTCAAAAACTCAGTCCAGGGTGACTACTACCGCTCAACCGGCGACATGCACAAGGCCGTCTGGAACATCGTTTCTCAGTGGTCCGACGTAATCGGCCACGCCGATTACAAGTACACCGTTGTCGAAACCCGGGACGGCCAGGGCAACGTCAAGAAAGGACGGGCGTCCGGCGATACGACCCGGATCGTCACCTTCGCCGGCACTGCGGCAGAGGCTGCAAAGTGTCGTGTCGGCTACGAGCTGCCCGACGTCTTGCCGCTTTCCTACGCCATCTTCAAACAGAGCCTTGGCCGCGATACCTACACGCTCGATCGGATCAAAGAGTTGTGGCCGGTGTTGTCGGCCGATGAGGTCAAATCTGCTCTCTCATGGCTCGGCGTCGACAAGCTCGAGGGCGCGCCCGTCTTCAAGCTGCGCCAGATGTTGACCTTCCTGCAGAGCAAATCCGAAACCAAAGACACCGAGGAGGTGCCCGATGCCGCTTGAGAATGAAAACCTACACCCGGAGGGCAAGGGCTTCCGGGGAACGATCACCGGCCACGGTGTGTCGGAAGCGAAGTCCGGCGCCCAGCAGATCTTTGTTCAGATCCAAAACTCCGAGGTGCCCGACCAGCGGATCACCGCCTTTATGTCGATGGCGGAAACGGTGACGAGCACCGGCCGGAGCGTCATCGACTACACCGTCGAGAAGCTCCGGCGCTGCGGCTGGAAAGGCTTCAGCCTCTCCGAGATCGAGGCTGGCGAGATGCTCGTCGGCAACGAGATCATCTACGAGGTCGAGCACGAGGTCTTCGAGGGGAAGACTCGAGCGAAGGTCGGGTGGATCAACGATCCCGCCGGCGGCATTCAACGCGCAAACGCAACCGCTGAGAACATTTCCCGCTTTGAAGAGATCGCAAAGCAGAACCCGCCGGAGAACAAGCCCACGACGGGACAGCCTGCCGGGGCTCCGGCCGCAGACGGCACAGCTCCTTGGTAGGTAGCTCATGCACACCATGAGCCCCTCTCAGCTGTCCGTCTTTCGGGAGTGTTCTCGAAAGTATCACCACAAGTACGTCCTCAGCCGCACGCCACTCAGACTCGACCCGAAGATGCACTTCGGGCGGATCTGGGACGATGCGACCGGCGTCTGGTGGGAGAGCGGGGTCGAAGCCGCGGTGGAATGGTTGGTTGCCAACGCTGCGAACATCGACCCCGTAGACGCCGCGAAGATCGCGGCCCTCCTCAAACATTATCGCCCACCCCGGGAGCGGTTCGAATTCCTCGGCAACCAGGTCCGCAAGGAAATCCGGATCCGCAACCCGGATACCAGCTACCCGATGCGCGACGTGAGTCTGCTCTGCATCGCCGACACGCTACTCCGTGATCACGAGACCGGGGCCATTGTCGTCAGAGAGGCGAAGACAACCTCATCCGACATTCGCGGCTTCGGCGACTACTGGCAGCGGTTGCAGGTCGACGCCCAGGTCAACTTCTACTACCTCGCCTTCGGCGCCGAGACGCTCTTCTATGACGTCGCGCTTCGGCCGCAGATCAAGTGTTGCGGAAAGGATGAGAAGGCGGCAAAGAAGCGGCACGGCAACCCCACATCTCAGCAGGTAGTCGACGCCTACCAGGACCGGCTCGAGGTGCTGATCGACGACGAGCCCGATCGTTTCTTCCAATGGCGCCCGGTCTACAAGACAGAGCAGGATCTCACCGAGGCGAGCTGGGATCTCTTCCAGCAGGCCCGGATGCTTGCCGACGCATGGAAGGCCCAACGCTGGCCGCGGAACTCCTCCGCCTGCCTCGGCCAGTTCGGGCGGTGCGTCTTTCTCGACGTCTGCACCGG
>JBDGYW010000429.1:0-5991 GCA_039588935.1 Gemmatimonadota bacterium
ACAATGCCAACATGAACGTTGTCACGATGAGCCCCATGCCGAAGGCTGTGCCAAGATTCACCAGCGTCGTGACCTGCCATCTCTTGAAGTACTTGAGGAACCCCTTGTCGGCACTCAATGGCATGATGGCGGGATTGTCGGATAAATATGTGGCGACTGCGCCGACCGAAGTCGCGCCCGGTAGCCCAAAGAGCGGTTTCATCAGCGGAGATAGAATCCGGTTAGCGACGCTCACGATGCCGAACTCTGAGATGACTGCTGTGAAGGCGCCCGCGAGAATGATGACGCCCATCAAGAAGAAGACGGTGTTCAGTATGAGATCGTGGGCGGTTGCCATCGCTGTCTTGAGAGTGTGGGCAAGTCCCATCTGCCACGCGAAGACTCCGAACAGCCCACCTGCAACCATCAACGCGACGATTGTCTCGGTAGTGATGGCTTTGACGATCTTCCTGTCGGCTTTATCTGATGCCGGCGTCTCGTCTCTACTGACTCCGAATGCCATGCGCATTTTCCCGCTAGTGTTGGGTGAGATCGCTGAATGTGCCTGGTCCGCGTCGGATGGCAAGAGAAGGTGGATGTGAGAAGCAGTCGGTGCTCGAACGAAATTCCTCAGTCACGCGAAACTACCGCAAACGATTCATCGACAGGGCACTCGGCGTGACCGCGAGGCCGCCGGCCGCAGTGCATCTCAACTCGCGGGGCAAGGCCTTGCCCACCGCAAATGAAGCGTCAATGCTGTCGTCCAGCGATACCGGATTCTGGTATCCGCCGAGTACGAGATCCGCACAGACAAATGCGTTGGACGCTGCAACCGCATTCCTTGTGTGGCACGGTATCTCGCACGTCCCCTGAACAGGGTCGCACACCGATCCCATCGTGTTCTGCAATGCGATTGCTGCAGCGTTTGCTGCTTGCTGTGGGGTGCCTCCGGCAACTTCCACCACCGCCGCCGCCGCCATAGCGCCACCCGCTCCGATCTCGACCTGACACCCGGCGGTCTCCGCCGCGAAGGTCGCGCGGCGTGCAATGATCGCCCCGACCGCGCCAGCGGCGAGCAATGCGAGCGTTGCGGTCTCGTCGTCCAATCCCCGTTCCTTGACCAAGGAACTCAGTACGCCTGGGATCACGCCGGCCGAACCGCCGGTGGGTGCCGCGCATACCACCGCCTGACTATTGCAGGCATGCATGACCGCCATCGCGCGCGCGGCCGCTCGAGTCTGGATACCGCCTATTGCGACCTTTCCGCTTGCCTCCGATTCGAGTACCTGCCTCGCGGTCGGTTTGAGAAGCATCATGTCCGACTGGCGATCGTCGAGTCCAAACTCCACCGATGCGTTCATGACCTCGAGGCGTATCGAGATTTCCTCGAGGACCTCTTTGTCGGATATTCCAAGTAGCGCAGATTCATGAGCCAGGGCGACTTGCCCGAGCGAGCAGTCCCGTCCCTCCGCCGCCGAGACCATTTCTTGTGAACTGGTGAAGAGTCCCTGACCGCACTTGACGCGGGAGAACGGATCCAAGTACCGCACTTGCCTCACTCCGTCGATGCCGTGAATCTGGTTCTTCAGGTTCGGATCGAGCGGAAACCCATGCCGACCTTGAAAAAGAACGAGATCGCCCTGTTCAGCTCGCTTCAGGCCTTCCAGCAGATTCGTGTCGGCAAGAAGCTCCTCGACATCGCGAGCCGCCTGCGCGCTTACCTCGACCAGCACCTCGAAAGACTCCCCGGTCAACTCCATCGGCCAGCAATCGACGTGCGTGACTCGTATGGAGCCTCCTCCTATCGACTCGGCGCCGGCGAGCAGCGTTTTACCACTCTTGGCTTCCGCTTCAATCCACATTGCGTTGGGATGGCCCGAGTGCGTCAGAGGGCCAACCTCGAAGTCGAATCGCACGCCGAGTTTCTTGGCTCTCTCCACGGTGGACGTGTAGTCCTCGTCCAACATCGACCATCCCATTGCCCCGGAAACGAACGCGGTGTCTACACCGAGTTGCACCAGCGTCGGTGCCATTGAGCCGGCAGGATCAACGGTGAGTTTGACGCTCGTCGGGCCTTCTCCCAGTAAGGCCCGTACGAGACTTCCGATCCGATGAGAACCCGCCGTATGAGAACTCGACGGGCCTCGCATGACAGGCCCTAATACATCGTTCAAGATGCTTGCGTACTCCACGCCTCTCATTGGCCTCCTGTCCGATTGTCGAGCGTACCAAACGGACTAGTTTCCGCCATCATTGTTTCGATCTCATCGATCTCTTTGGGCACAGCTGCGGTCAGGATCTCGTTTCCATCCTCTGTGATCAACACGTCATCCTCAATCCTGACGCCGATGTTGACGTACTTCTCGTAGACGGGGCGAATGCTCTCCAAGAACACTCTCATTTCCGCGTCGTCTTCCATGCGCTCCAGCGCACGATCCAACCTGTCCTCCGGGAAGTAGAGACCGGGCTCCATGGTCATGACCATGCCCGGCTCATAGGCCTTCTCGCCGGGGCTACGGCTGAATTCAGACCACACATCGTGCACGTCTAGACCGATGAAGTGATAATATCCATGGGCGATGAAGAAGCGGCGTTGAGCCTCGTTTTCCTTGTCGAGCACGAGCCCCAGGTCAAAAAGTCCGTCGATGAGCACGTTCTGGGCTTCCTGTCTCACATCGCTCAACGTCGCTCCAGGCTGCATGAGCCGGATCGCCGCCTTCTGGGAGTTCAACACAACCGTGTAGATCTCGCGCTGTTCTTGCGTGAACCGGCCGCTGACAGGGACCGTGCGACTGATGTCGGCCGTGTAGTCATCCCAATACGCTCCGACATCGAAGACTATCACGTCGCCTTCCTCGATATGCCGTTCTCCGGCGCCGAAATGCACATTGGTGGCGTTCGGTCCCGATGCGGCCTGGAGGAAGGAGTACCCCGGGGATTTACGCATCCGAAACCCGAACTCGAGCAGTACAGCGAGATCCTCTTCCTGCATCCCTGGTTCCACGGCCCTAAAGACGTCGTTCAATCCTTCTGCAGTTACCAAACATGCACGCCGCAGGATCTCGATCTCATGACTGTCCTTGATGATTCTCAGGTCGGCGATGGATTCGTCGATGTTCTCGAGGGTGGACACGCGGGATAAGACTCGGCCGATTCCGGAAAGGGCCGCGAGGTTACCGAAGGAAACACCAGCCGTTTCCCTGCCGCGTGCATATCTGGCAAGAGCCGATGGTAGTTCCTCCCAACGATGGGCTCTCGCGGAGGGATTCTGCGAAATGTGGCTCCACTCGCCCGAGGCATTGAAGAGCGCCTCTTCCACTTCTCCCCCTGGGATGAGAACGAGGGCTGCGTCAGGATCCTTGATCCCGGTTAGATAATAGAATGACTTGTTGAACCGGCCGGGAGCAGCATCGGACAAAAGAACGGCATAGCCATCGTCGATGGAGTTCAACAGGGCCCGGCGGCGCGCGGCGTACATCCCCTCCTGCGCCGATGCTGGGAGGAAGACAGACAGTAACACTGTCAGCGCCAACAAGATTGGTCTTATCTTCATAAGGATACCCCTCTTGGGTTGGGGGATTGTGTCTGAGACGCCGGACTCTCAAGGCGGCAATATAGCCCCCCGGATGGAGCCGATGCGACAGCGACGGGCAACTGGCTGCAAAGGCTTCCCTTCCGTGGTGACGCGCTGCAGTTTCTCTGAACCAAACTGAATCGGGGGTAGATCGATGAGACCGCTGCTGCTGACCTTGACGCTCGTCGCGCTCCTGCCGTGTCGTGGAGCCGCCCAAGCACCCTTCGATGACTTTGACACCTACGTCACAGATGCGATGGCTCTCTGGAAGGTGCCGGGCCTCGCCGTGTCGATCGTGAAGGATGACCGGATCGTGTTTGCGCGAGGTTACGGTGTGCGCAATCTCGGGTCGGATGCGCTCGTGGACGAACACACGATATTTGCGATAGGATCGTCATCGAAGGCGTTTATACGGCGGTCTCAGTCGGCATGTTGGTAGACGCGAAACAGGTGGCCTGGGACGATGCCGCCTTCCGCCACCTGCCGGAGTTCGAACTGTACGATTCGTACGCAAGCCATGAAATGACGGTGCGCGATCTCCTGAGTCACCGGAGTGGATTGTCACGTGGCGACTTGATGTGGTACGGGTCCGACCTGAGTCGCGACGAGATCGTGCGACGCGCGCGTTTCCTGGAGCCGTCGTGGAGTTTCCGGTCGCAGTTCGGCTACCAGAACATCATGTACCTGACAGCCGGCCAGATCGTCGAGCGGGTCAGCGGCATGTCGTGGGACGATTTTGTAGCGACCCGCATCTTCGAGCCACTCGGCATGAGCGAGAGCAACACTTCGGTGCATGCGCTAGCAGGACTCGAGAACGTTGCCAGTCCTCACGCTGAGATCGAAGACGAGGTGATTCCGATCAGTTGGCGAAACATCGATAACATCGGGCCCGCCGGATCGGTCAACTCCAATGTAGTCGACATGGCTCAATGGGTGCGGCTCCATCTGAACGACGGGGAGTTTGAGGACACGCGGATTCTCTCTTCGTCTGTGGTTCAGGAGATGCAGAAGCCGAACACCATCGTGCAACGACAAGGTGTCGCCGCGAGGCTTTTTCCTGCGGCCAACTTCCAGACCTACGGGATGGGGTGGTTTCTGCAGGATCATCGCGCAAAGAAACTCGTGCAGCATGGTGGGAACATCGACGGCATGAGTGCAATGGTGGCGCTGATGCCGTCGGAGAAGGTGGGCGTCGTGATACTCACCAACATGAACGGCACATCACTGCGGGATGCGTTGATGCTTCGGATCATGGACGCCTATGTGGGCGTATCGGATAAGGACTGGAGTACGGACATCTACGATGCGATCAAACCGCTGCTCGACCAGCAAAAGGAGCAGGCGAACGAGGCGGAAGAAGAGCGCGTTACTGGCACGTCGCCAACGCATGAGTTCGATGCATATGTCGGTACTTACGTCGATCCCGACAGCATGTATGGTGAGGCAGAGGTGAGCATGACGGAGGGACAACTGACATTGGCGCGCGAGCCTGCGTTTGACGCAGAACTCGAGCACTGGCACTACAACACGTTCAGAGCCACCTGGGCCGACCCGATGCTCGGCAAGTCTTTCGTCACCTTCTCGCACGATCACGAAGGGAAAGTTGACGAGATGGCGATCCAGGGCATCGGTACGTTCGACAGGAAGCCCGAAATACCAGACAGCACCGACGCGATTGAGCTTTCCGAAACGCAGCTACGGACCTTTGTCGGCAGGTACACTGCGGACCAACCACCGCTGGACCTGAGCGTGGAGTTCCTCGACGGACGACTTCAGGCCGTGCTGCCGGGGCAGCCTGCGTACGTCATGGCCACCGTGACTGAGACTTCTTTCCGGTTGACGGGCATTCCGATTGACGTGACCATGGACTTCGAGTTGCAGAACGGTGAGGTGACCGCGGTCGTACTGACGCAGCAAGGGGCTTCGTTTACACTAACTCGTGTGCGGTGACGAATACCCATCTGAGAACGATTTCTATCAGCTTGCCTCTGCTCGCTCGAGGCCCTGTGCGCATGGCCGTAGTGCTCAAACTGCACAGCATTGGAGATCTGGTAATCCATAGAACCCGGGTTTGGATCCATGACTCACTGGACACGTAGGCTGCGAGCAAACCTAGTCGTAGCCGCTCTCTTGGGCGCCGCCGTACCTTCGTGTGCTCCACCGGAGCCGGCTGAGTTCCGGATTGGCCTATTAGCGATCATCGGTGAGCGGTACCAAGAGGTGTCGGGTGAACCTTCGATACGTGGCGCTCAGCTGGCGGCAACTGAGATCAATGAGGCAGGGGGGGTAACGATCGGGGGGCGCCAGCACTTGGTGAAGATCGTCGTGCGTGAGTACGCTGCGAGACCCGACGCGGCGGCCACACAGGCCCGGGCGCTCCTGAACCAGGACAGCGTCCACGCGCTAGTGGGCCCTCAGCTCAGCGCACACGCCATCCC
>JBDGYW010000430.1:0-5980 GCA_039588935.1 Gemmatimonadota bacterium
ACACCCATTGCCGTCGATCCTTGACCGGGCGCGGCGAACCGGCGTTCCCGAATCCCCGTCCGCTCGCGAATCCATTCATCGGAGGTGTCCATCATCTTCTCTAACTCATGGTTTGTGACGACGCGATCCGGTACGTAGTGGCCGGTACCCGCTATTCTCGTCAGACGCATTATGTCAGGTTCCTCTCCACTGTGGTCAAAAAAGTCGCTCGCGGCACATTACGGCAACACACGACGTATCTGAAAGGTAGTACCGGATTGGAGTTCTGCGCCGGTCGGCTCGAGCGATTCTCTAAATAAAACGGCACACCACAGCAGTTACGTTATCGGTCCCACCGCCATCGAGAGCCGCGGTCACGAGACTGCGGCAGGTGTCTTCCGCAGGATCTCCGGCAGCCAGCCCTGCCTTGATCTGCTCGTTGTTCAAATGCTTGGTCAGTCCGTCAGTACAAAGCAACAGCACGTCGCCAGGCTCGACCTCGACGCTCGAAGTCGCAGGTGCAATCTCCTTTCCTACCGCACTCGACAACACGTGCGACAGCGGTGAACGCTCGGCGGAATCGGGAGTCATCACACCCTCATCGACGAGTCCCTGCGCCAGGGTCTGATCGCGAGTCAACTGGGTTACGTCGCCCCCCCGCGACAAGTAGCACCTCGAGTCGCCGACATGCACGATGTAGACCCTTGGCCAGAGCACATGCACGACGGTGAGGGTGGTTGCCATGCCAGTATATTCAGGACTCGACGCGGCGGCAGATTGAACCATCCGGTGACTGTTCCGTACTGACGTCTCGAGGGCATTAAGCAAATCGGCTTCGAGGTCCCTCTCCAGCTTGTAAAAGCACTGCATCGATGTTGTGACGTAATACGCAACCGCCTCGAGGGCCAGACCACTCGCCTCCTCGCCCGCAGCCCCACCGCCAACACCATCGGCAACCAGGATCAGACGCGCTACAGCTCCACTAGTAAGACGTTCCCGAGTGTGATTTGGGAGGCTGGTCTGTTGGATTTCTAGCATCTTGTGCATGGTGGCGATCAGGAACTGATCCTGATTGACCTTCCGCACCTTCCCGCAATCCGTGAGCCCGAAGCAGTCCACTTCAACGTCCTTGAACATCTGAAGCCCCCCCCCGGGAAGTGTGCCTCATGGTGGGTTCGATACTACTGCCGGACTAAAGCAGCTCTGTGCTCAGCGGACGCTCCTGACAGGAACCATCGGACCGATACGCGGCTCACCTGGGGAAGTTCACGCACACCACCCAAAGCCGCGCCACAGGCCGAGAACCGGCCCGCGGCGCACCGTACAGTCGATTGCTGCTATAGGCCCAGTCGGTTCTCGAGGTGTTCCTTCACCGATGGAGTCACGATACCTCTCTTGAGCACATCCTCTAGGGTAGCCGTGATCTGTGCGCGGTCCGCATCAAGGCCCCGATCCCTCAACTCTTGAATCACGCGTGCCAGCCGCTGGTCGTACTCACTGTGCTTCAGATTCCCTGAGGTCATCTCTCCGTGGAGTTTCTCCAGTTCCTCGACAAAACGCTCGATAGAAATCGCGTCCGCCATCCAGTTCCTGCCTCTCTGGCCTCATCGGCCAAACAAAGTTGTGGTTGTTCAAGCTCGAATAGTCTGTCACAACATATCGAAAAAGCCAATCCTTTTGTAGAGAACCCCCATGTTGAGGATTCCGTCAACCCCAGATATCGCCGACGGTAAAACCGTCTGGGAACGGGTCGTCAGGGTCCACAACATACTGACCGAACCCAGTGATCCATGCGCGGCCACCGAGCGTCGGCACCACTCCTGGAAGGGAACCAACCTGAGTCTGCCGCACGAGCCGTCCCGTGAAGGACGTACCCATAATTCCCTCGTGCACAAAATCCTGTTCCAAGGGAAGCTGACCCTTGGCGTGCAGCGCCGCCATTTTCGCGCATGTCCCGGTACCGCAGGGTGACCGGTCGATTACTCCCGTCCAAGTTTCCGGGCGCTGCCAATCGAGCCCCCCCGTCGAGACGACCACCGCGTTCTTCCTGTCCGCATCGGGCATGCTAGGAGGTCCCGAGAGCTGCGAGATCGTCACGCCGGCAATGCCAGGGTTCTCCGGGTGTACCACAGGTAGCTGCTCGCGGGTGGCGGCCTTTATCATCTCCCCGACCCGCGCGATCTCGCGGCCGTTTTCCGGCACGATCTCCAATCCCAGCGACTCCGCGTCGGCTATGGAGTAGAACATCCCACCATAGGCCACGTCCACCGTGACCTCACCGAGTTCAGGTACTTCGATCTTCTCATCCAGATGGACCGCAAACGCCGGGACGTTTTCAAACGTCACATTCGTCACGTTTCCGTCCGATACCTCAGCGCTGACGGTTATCAGACCGGCAGGAGACTCTAGCGTGATTTCCGTGATCGGCTCTTGCACCGCTATCATGCCCGTCTCCAACAGCACGGTTGTGACACAAATCGTATTGCTACCCGACATCGCAGGGTATTCGGTCTGTTCCATAATGATGAAGCCGGCATCGGCATCAGGATGCACTGGAGGCACGATCAGATTGCAGCACAACGCCGGGTAACCGCGCGGCTCCTGCAACATTCGGGTGCGCAAGTCATCCCTGTGAGTCTCCAAGTAGGTTTTCTTGTCGAACAGCGTATCGCCCGGTACATCGAGCACACCGCCGACAATCACCCGCCCGGGCTCACCACAGGCGTGAGCATCCACAGCCAGAATCATCTTATCAATACGCATTTCGGTGCAGCGGTCAATCGCTGATTGGACGTTCTGTCTGAATCGGCTCCAGGTTTGCCTCCCTCAGAAATTCGTTCAGCCGCTGCAGATCCTGCTCTATTATGGCGTTCATCCGAATCAGTTCGGTCTGCAACAAACCCGATAGGTGATCGTAGACCGCATTGGACTGATCCGTTGGGCGGCTTTCGCCGCTCTCGACGGTAAACATGAGTGCCGCAAGCTTGTTGTTGAGCTTGATTGGGAAGTTGAGCGGGTCCTGGCCGCTCCGGTTCCTCACCTGGTAGATCTCCGCCTCCACTTCACTCAGACCTTCTTTGACGACCGCCCCCTGCGCCTCTATATCACTGTCATCCGTCTGCCCCAATCGGTCATCGACATCTCCTTTGATACGACGGATGTCGAGCACCGCCTGGTTCGCCTCGCTCACACGATCCCTAATTCTCAAAGCCAAGTCGAAGCGTGCACGTAGGTCCGCAATCGTAACGTGCTCGAGGCGCGGATCCAGCTGGATTTCGAAGTCCTGGGTCTGTGTGACACCGTCAGCTGTCAACCGCACCTGGTAGTTCCCTGGCACGGCCGCAGGCCCGATGTTGCCCGCAGCCCAAAAGATTCTGCCTTCAAAATCGGTGTAGCCTGGGTACCGCATGCCCCAACGGAACGCATTGGAGCCGGCATTTCGGGGTGGCCCAGCGGCACCACCACCGAAGAAACGGGCGAAATCATCCATCTCCTGCTCCGGCTGATCACCGGAGGTTGCAGTGTAGGTCTGGATCACGGTGCCGGACCCGTCAATGAACTCCAACGTGAGCGAGTCCGGGGACTCGGCGAGGTAGTAGAAGACCTGAGCGCCAAAATCTACTCCACGCACGGGATCGACCGGGTCGAAGAGGTGCACATCCGACTCGGCTACCTGGGGACTGAGCTGACGCAGCAGATCCATGTTGTTCATGACCCAGAATGACCTTCCGTGCGTCCCAATCACCAGGTCGTTCTCCTCGACCACCAAATCCGACACCTGCACATTCGGCAAGTTCATTGTCAACGGCTGCCAATCAGCGCCGTCGTTCCAAGAGATGTACACCGTTCGCTCAGATGCTGCATAAAGCAACCCGGGTGCCTTGGGATCTTCCCGCACCGCGCGCACGAAATCGTCGCCCGGAATTCCGTTTACGATCTTTGTCCAGCTCTGACCGTAATCTTCGGTTTTCCAGATGTACGGCGAACGATCGTTTTCGACCAAGTACCGGATGCCCGCAACATATGCTTTGCCCGGGGTCGTCGGTGACGCCTCGATGGTGTTGATCCGCACGAAATCAGGAGCGTCCGGAGGTGTGATCCTATCCCAGCTTTCGCCTCCGTTGCGGGTCACATGCACATAGCCATCATCTGAACCGACCCAGATGACATTGGCGTCATGATACGACGGTGCTACTGCAAAAATGGTCGCGTAGGTCTCCACTCCAGTCTGGTCCTTGGTCAACGGCCCGCCGGAGGGGCCCATCGTCGAAGGATCGGCTCGCGTCAGATCGGGACTTATCTGTTCCCACGTCTGCCCCTCATTCAGCGTCTTCCAGAGCTTCTGAGTACCCGTGTAAAGAACGTTCGGCTCGACGTGTGAGAACACGATCGGGAACGTCCACTGCACTCGTTCGATCAGATCTTCGGACGACTGTCCCATGGGGTTCTCGGGCCAGACGTTGATCGCTCGAGTCTGTCCGTTCGCGTGGTTGTACCGGGATAACGAGCCGCCGTAGCAGCCGGCGTAGAAGATATTCGGGTTCTCGGCGCTGTTCGCTATGTAGCCGCTCTCACAACCACCTACCTGAAAAAGGAAATTCTGACTACCGGCATTCTGAGAGAGGTGATTCCATCCTCTGCTGGGAACACATGCAGTGCTGTTGTCCTGCTGGGCACCGCAAATCATGTAAGGTTCATGATGGGTGGTCATAACGCGGTAGAACTGGGCCGTCGGAAAGTCTTGTGCAGTCCAGGTTCGGCCACCGTTGAACGACACATTGCCGCCACCATCATTCCCGTTGATCATGCGGTCAGGATCGCTGGGGGCAATCCATAGATCGTGGTTGTCACCATGCGGCACGCGGATGCCCTGGAAGGTCTTGCCACCGTCTCGAGAGCGGTACAGCCCCGTATTCAACGCGTACATGATTTCGGGGTCCAAAGGATCGGCGTAGACGCGCGTGTAATAGAATGCCCGCTGACGCAGGTTCCGCTCATCGTTCATCAAGGTCCATGACGCGCCGGCATCGTCGGAACGGAAGACGCCGCCGTCTTCAGCCTCCACCAGCGCCCACACCCGGTGCGGAGCGGCTGGCGACAGCGCTACGCCAATCTTACCGATCAAACCCTGCGGCAGGCCGGGATTCCGAGTAATCTCTGTCCAATTCTCGCCGAAATCGGTGCTCTTGAAGAGGCCGCTTCCCGGTCCGCCGGAGGAAGCCCCCCAGGACTTCCGCCAAGCCTCCCAAAGGGCGGCATACATGACCGCCGGGTTGTTGGGATCGAGCGTCAGGTCCACACCACCCGTGAGCTCGTCACGCTCCAGGACCTTGCGCCAGGTTTCTCCGCCATTGGTGGTCTTGTAGATTCCGCGTTCCGCGTTCGGCGTCGAGTGGACCCCAAACGCCGCTACCCAAACCGTGTTGCAGTCGGTCGGGTGAATCCTGATGCGGGCGATGTTTTGGGTCTCAGTCAGGCCCAGATGACGCCAGCTTGTGCCCCCGTTTGTGGATTTGTAGATACCGTCACCCTGTTGAATGTTGCCACGAATCTGGGTCTCACCGGTACCGATATAGACGATGTCCGGATTGGCCTCACAGACCTGGACGGCACCCACCGAGGCACTATTGATCTTCCCATCGGTCACCGGCCTCCATGTCGTTCCGGCGTCTGTGGTTTTCCACAGCCCCCCACCCGTTGCGCCAAAATAGTACTCCAACGGTCGAGCATCGCTCCCCGCCACTGCGGTCGATCTGCCACCGCGAGCCGGCCCGATGCTTTGCCAACTGAGCGCACCGTAGAGGTCTTCGGAGTAGGTTTGCGCCTCGGCAAGAGACACTGGCACCAACGCAATCGAGACGACAACCATACGAATACACCAAACGAAGAGACGACGTGGACTGCGCATATCTGCTTCCTCCATGGGCGGGGGCCCGGAAACGTGAATCGGATCTAACGCGGTGTGCTGAGTCGGGTAGTATAGCACCTCGGGAACCCGTCT
>JBDGYW010000431.1:0-5963 GCA_039588935.1 Gemmatimonadota bacterium
TACAGCCTGCCACCGGCCCCGGCCGAAGGCGACCGCGCCGCCACCGCCGGCATATTCGCGGTCGACCTCGATCCGGCCGGCTACCAGGAAGTATTGGAATTCAACGATTCGAATCTGGGGAATATTGTAGAAGTTCTTGCTGCTTTCTCCTATTCGGAAGTGCCCTAACCAAACTTCAGAGGGGTGGGCTATGCGGATAATACCTCTAGCCGTCCTGACAACATTGCTGAGCTGGAGTGTTGTCGCCTGCTACGATGGTCCCTGCGGCGGCTGTCCCCAAGGAACGATTTGTTGTGACGACAGTCAATGCCACGAATGCTGCATCGACGAAGACTGCCCACCGATGAGCGAGCCTTTGTGGTGCCAGGAGGAAGACCTCCTTTGCAACGACGACTATCAGTGCGAGTGCTACCACATCTATGAGGGTGAAGACTGCTCAAGGGACTCCGAAGCTTGTATGGAAGGTTTGGTCTGCGACGTCTTCACCAACACTTGCATGGAAGTATGCATTTCGGACGCGGAATGCCAAGCTCGGACTGAGATCCCTTTTCATGGAGATCTCAAATGTGAGAACGGCATATGTGACTTCGACCACTGTATTAAAGATGCGGACTGTCCCGGGGGGCGGGTGTGCTTCAATGGTGACTGCGTAACCATTCCTGACTGCACCGAGTTGCGCGATTGCGTTATCTTGCCCGAAAACGCGTTTACCCAACAGGGCACTACAGCCCGGTTTGCCGCCACCACGTACCTTTATAGCGGCTCAATGGCCCCTGGTTTCACATTCGAGTGGTCATCTTCCGATCCCGCCGTTGCGGCTGTGGATTCCACCGGATTGGTTACCGGCGGCGCCAACACCGGCAGCGTCACCATTACAGCCACAGTATCGGGCTGCCCTACTGTTTCCTGCACAGCATCGGTTACCAACTACGGCTCGGCTATGCATACCCGGGTGGTGGTGGTCGATGAACTGGAATATACGCCCATTCAGGGCGCCACGGTGGCAGTGGGCACAGAAACGCCGGTGACTACCGACCAGCACGGAGTTGCAGAGATCGCAACAATAATAGACGCCGCCAATCCCGCCGACATCACCGTCTCCCACCGGGAATACCACTATGTCACCCTGCGGGGTGTGGAAGAGTTCGATGTACTGGTCCCACTGCGCAAGCTGTATCACCTGGATTTCAACTTCGATCCACCGGCGAGAATCACCCACGGCAGAAAGGTAACGCTCAATTTCGACATGATCCAATGCGAACCGCCGCTGAACACCTGCGATGTGTCCTACGGATTAGCCGGCATCAGCATTCCCGGCAGCCTTTCCAATATGAGCTTCGACACCATCATCGGAGATACGATCATGACCACCGTCGAACTCGGCGGCAGCAAGGAGGAAATCCCCCTGCCGGCAGGACTGACCCTGTGCCTGAACCAGACCTGCTTCAAGGAGTTCTGCTACGCGCTGGGAATCCCGGGAAACCGGGTGGTGTGGGCCCTGGGCGGGAAAATGGATCTCGCCGACCTGATCGACAAGCTCGGCCCGGCAATCAGCGGAGGTGAAGACGTGGATATCGGCCAGCTGATCGCCGGCCTGATGCCGCTGTTTGCCAACTTCTACACCGCGATGGTTCCCAACGTCGAAATCGGCCAGATACGCTATGTGCCGGACGTCAACGACATAGACGGCAATCCCGACACCCCGGAAGTCCCGGATTGGGACAGTCTCCAGGCACTGGAATTGACCCTGAAGGTCAAGATGGATCAGACGGTGACTTTCCAGGCACCCGAGCTTCCGGTGGGGACCTACGACGGCGTTATCCTGATCGGCGGCGTGGTGGTCAACGGCGCCGGATTCGTACCGCTGGGGCTCACCGCTGGCTTGGATTCCCTGGACGCAGAGGAGGTCCCCGACGGGATAATCGAGAACCCCATCGAGTTGAATATAGCCGAGGTGGCCGGCCGTGTCCCCGAGGACCAGGTGCAGCGCCTGGTCATCGCTCTGGCGCTCAATCTGAGCTCCCTGGAGGGCGAAACCTCATGCATCGCCGGACAGATCATCCCCCTGGACCAGTTCAGCGGCACGCACACCCTGGCCCCCTTCATGCTCCCCGCCGAGGTCAGCTACGATCTGCTCAACCGGGAGCTGGCGGTCACCCAGCTGCCGGTCGGGATGGATTACTCTCAAATAACCCTGATTGGCGAACTCGACACATTCTGGAACGTGCTGGGTCAATGGGCCCCCGGCACTTACAGCCTCCCCATCCCGCCCCCTGAAGGCGACCGCTCGGACCGGGCGGACTTCTACAACATCGATCTCATCGACGGCGTCACATACCAGGATCTGCTGGAGTTCAATGACGCGACTCTGGGGGATCTGGTAGAATTGGTAGAAGCATTCTCAATGATAGAGGTCCCCTAACCGGACCTTTTTGGGGGTCGATAATGAACACAAGGACCGCTCTCTTCATTTCGTCATTGGCTGTTTTTGCATTCCACGCATGTCAAGACCATGGGACGAAGTCGCAGTGTCCTGAGGATCAGATGCTTTGCGGCGATGGAGAGTGCCACGAGTGCTGCTCGGCAAGCGACTGCGAGGCGGGCGCGATGTGCTGTGAAGACTTTACCTGCCAGGATTGCTGCGCCAACGTGGATTGCGGCTCCGGCGAGCTGTGCTGCGATGACCGCAACTGCCAGGAATGCTGCGTCTCCGGGGACTGCGGTACGGACCAGGTCTGCTGTGACGACCACACCTGCCGTTCATGCTGCACCGCCGACGACTGCGGTACGGGAGAGATCTGCTGTGCCGATCGCGTCTGCCGTGAGTGCTGCACCTCGGGAGACTGCATAACCGGCGAAGTCTGTTGCGATGATTTCACCTGCCGCGGCTGCTGCGCGAATGAAGACTGCGGCTCCGGCGAGTTGTGCTGCAGCGACCAGGAGTGCCACGAGTGCTGTGAAGACGCCGACTGCGACGACGGGCTTTCTTGCAGCGGGACGGAACGGTGCGTGGGGGGGATCTGTTTCACCGGGGATCCCATCGACTGCGATGATCGCATCTCCTGCACGCTGGACAGATGCGAAGAAGCAACCCAAAGCTGCTCCAACATTCCCGACGACGGTCTCTGCCCCCTCGGGAGCACCTGCAATCTCATACGGGGCGAATGTGTGGCGAATCCATGCTCGACCGACATCGATTGCGGTGCCGGAATTCACTGTTGCTTCGACGGCTACTGCCACGAATGCTGCGCGGACGAACACTGCGACACCGGCTATTTCTGCAACACCGACTTCGAATGCGAGCGCATTCCCACTCCCTGTACTACTGCCGACGATTGCCTGGCCGGCGAACTCTGCTGCTACGGATATTGCCGGGGCTGCTGCCGTAACACCGATTGCGCCTGGGACGAGTTTTGCAACTCGGACCGCGAGTGCGAGAAGAACCTCGACGCCGAATGCCTTGAAGACGCTGAATGCAATCCCGGAGAGATATGCTGCCGGGGTGGATACTGTCGCGAGTGCTGCATTGACGACGACTGCCTGAGTGCCTTGCCCGACTGCAATGAAGATCTGATCATCTGCAACTGGGACTACCTCTGCGAATGCCTCTGCGACGAGGAACACGAATATTGCGGCCGGGATCCCGAGTACTGCTGCATTGGCCTGGTCTGCGACGTTTTCACCAACACCTGCACACCGGAATGCACCTCCGACGCCGACTGCCATGCGCGCACCGAGATTCCCCATGCCGGTGATCTGAAATGCAACAACGGCGTTTGCGACTTCGATCGCTGCAGCACCGATGCCGATTGTCCTCCCGGGAAAGTCTGTTTCGAGGGATACTGCATTTCACCGGCTGAATGTGCGGACATCGCCGAATGCAAGATAGAGCCGGCGTCCGCCGCCACCAGTCAAGGAACCACAATCCAGTTTTCGGCCACCGCCTATTCACCCAGCGGCTCCCTGGCCCCCGGCATCGCGTTCGCCTGGGCGACCAGCGACAGCAATGTGGCCGCGGTGGACTCCAACGGGCTGGCGACCGGCGGATCCCAGGCGGGAACGGCCACCATTACGGCCACGGCGACCGGCTGCGCGATCAGCTGCCAGGCCACCGTGCAGAATTACGCTGATGTCCCGGCCGGTCTTACCCGGGTTCTGGTCGTCGATGAACTTGCGGGTACGCCAGTTCCCGGCGCTACAGTCGTGGTGGGCGCCGAGACGCCGGCTACCACGAACGCCGACGGTGTTGCGGAGTTCCCGGTGGTTTTGTCCTCCGCCAGCCCGGCCGATGTAACGGTTTCATCGACAGATTACCACTACATTGCACTGAAGGCGGTGGAGTCCTCGGACATCATCGTCCATCTGGGAAAGATCTACCATCTGGACCAGAACGAAAACGAAGTTGCCGGGGGGATCAAGGGAAGGTTCAACTTCAGCTTGGCCCGTTGCGAACCGCCGAACCGCACCTGCGACGTGTACCTGGGATTGGGCGGATTAAGCCTTCCCGGCAGCCTGACCCATGCCAATCCGCGACTAATACTGGGGGACAACATCGTGGTCCCGATGGAGTTCGGCGGGGTCACGGTCGATGTTCCGCTGCCCGAGGGGCTGACGCTGGGACTGGGAAGCATACACTACAAGGAATACTATTATCCGACTGGCGTTCCGGGCTCCCGGGCGGCCTGGGGAATGGGCGGGCGGGTGGATCTGGCCATGATGATCAGCCGTCTTATGTCCGCCATTTACGACGGGAGTGAACTCGGAATGGTTCGGGCCATTCTAGGCATCCTGGGGGTATCCGCGACCCACTCGGCAATCCGGCCCAACGTCGAGATCAGCCCGATACTCAAGATCCAAGACGCGGGCGATCTGAACGGCAACGGCGAGACGACAGACTTCATTCCCGACTACGACGACTTCCCGTATGAAAACATGACGCTGAAGGTGCCCATGATCCACACCATGACCTTCAACCCACCCCTGCTTCCCGTCGGCACCTACGATGCCATCCTGATAATCTCAGGTGTCATCGTGCCCGGCGAAGGCCTGGTGCCCCTGGGCATCAGCGCCGGCCTGGACGCGTTGGACCACAACGACCGCCCCGACGGCATAATAGACGACCCCATAGTACTGCGAACCTCCGAAGTGGCCGGCCGCATTCCCGAGGAAGGCGCCCAACGCGTCATATTGATCCTGGCGTTTAACACCACCAGTCTGGTGCCAGATCCGGCTCCACAGCTGAACCTGGGAGGCCAGGTGTTATTCGTAAACGACTTCGACGGCACCACCACCCTCTCCTCCTTCATGGATCCGGCCGAAGTGACCTACGACCCGGCCACCCGCCGTCTGGACATCACTCAGCTGCCTACAGGAAGCGACTACATCCAGGCGACCTTCGAGGACGATAAGAGCAGGCAATGGCACCTGCTGGCCCAAAATCCCACATCCACCGACCTGCCTCCCGCCCCCACAGAAGGAGACCGCCCCAATCTGGCCAGCTTCACCTGCATAGACCTCCTGCCCGGTGTCACCTACCAGGATCTCCCCGCCTTCAACGACACGAACCTCGGCGACCTGGCGGCGCTGGTGAGCGCATTCTCCTTCACCGAAACTCCATTGCCCTAGGTATTGAGGATGAGAAAGTATACAGTATTCATCCCGTTCCTGCTCTTCCTCGCAGCTGGCTGCGATTCCGAAAAAAAGGGATGCCCGGAAGGCTGGAGAGACTGCGGTCTTGGTGAATGCCACCAATGCTGTTTCGATGAAGACTGCGAGAGCTATGACGGACATTATGAGTTCTGCAACGACGACCACTATTGCGAGCACATCGAATGTCAGTTCGAGGGGGATGATTGCCCAGGGATGTGGGAGTATTGCTGCCCGGGACTCGTTTGCGACGAGAATTATACTCATATCTGCATGCCGCCCTGCACAACGAGTGAGGACTGCAGGAGTCGAGAGGA
>JBDGYW010000432.1:0-5958 GCA_039588935.1 Gemmatimonadota bacterium
CGACTAGACCGGATCGGGCGTTCCTGGATTTGCCGGCTCTCCGTGGACCTCTCCCACTCACGAAAGGAGCGTTGAACTAACACTCGACGTGGTACCGCTTTGGGGGGCAGGTCAGTCGTCATGGGCTGGACCCACCGGCGTACCCGCCCTAAACCGTTGGGCCGTATCCGCTTCGCAAGCGAAATCCGTCGCGACAGAAGCGAGCGCAACGCGCATTCATGAGCAGCGTTGGTCGTGCACACCAAGTGGAGCTACTGGATACTCGACGATGCTGTTGCGCCCCGAGTCCATATATTGGGAAAAGTGGTACCCTATTAGCCGTTCACTGCCTATGTAAGCTAAGTGCACCAATCCCATCAGACAACACGTGGAAAAACGCGGTTCTATGGATTTGGCTCGCATACTGCAGCCAACGTGCGGCGCTGTTCGCTAGAGAGCATGGTCACGGAATCCCCGGGGGGGGGATGTCCCGATCAAGCAGGGTGGCACTCCATTACCAGCGGTTCTCGTCAACAGGTCAGGAGCCATCAGGGCCGACGATTAGAATATCATGAAGACACCTTCACAATAGCGAAGCCCTCATACCTCACGGAGGTGATGTTATGGCTGCGCCTTTTCATTAAGAAGCCATCACAAAATGTTGGGTCGTGGCACCGGTTGTCTACAGGGGATATTTTCCGTACCGTCGTTCACAATTGCGTCTCATCTTCCTCGAGGAGCTCGAAAAAAAACGCATGTACTCGACACGGAGCGGACCTGTGATTGTCGCCTTCTCGCTCACCGACACCTGTAGAGGCGAGACGATGGCGTCGGATGAATGCACGGGTTCCAAGTCTCGATTGGGGCGTCTACCGGTCACGATGTGCCGGCTTCCCTGGCAACGGTCTACCTTGCCGAGACGCGACACGGTGGAATGAGTGAGGGAGAAGGAATGGCAATGACCGACCAAGTCGTAGGGGAACGCACCAGCAAGCCGGAATTCAATGACGTTCTTCTTGGTGCCGTGCTACTCCTGATGGTGGCGTCGATCGGATTGATTATCGGCCTGTATGTGTTGCCGGGTGAGCATCTGGAAACACCGGAGCTGCTCCCCGGCGTGCGCGTCACGCGAGAGGGCAACCTCCCGGTTGGTTCGAGTCGTCTCGTGAGTTGGGGCGAACAGATCATTTTGATTGTACGTAGTGATGAACAGCGGTATGCTGCTTTGCAGGGTGTGTCGCCCAACGACGGCTGTATTCTGGAGTGGGATTTGGAGTCGCAACGTGTGGTTTCCCCCTGTAGTTACGTGGTGTTCGACCTACAGGGCAACGTCGTTACGGGGCTGA
The DNA here is from genome assembly GCA_039588935.1 of Gemmatimonadota bacterium. GTDB lineage: Bacteria > Gemmatimonadota > Gemmatimonadetes > Gemmatimonadales > GWC2-71-9 > JBDGYW01. The sequence continues at coordinate 1,326 of JBDGYW010000432.1, forward strand.
CGGACGTGCCGCTTCGCCGCTGGCCGGTGTTTGTCCGCAGCGGTGTCGTATACGTCGGCAGGGAGCTTTGACCGTGGCTTTCATCAGAGAGATTGGGCACCGCTTCCGCCAATTGTGGGACGACCTAAAGGAGAGCATTGACGCATCTCTGCTGGGAACCTTGCGGTTCGCCGGTCTCATCTACGGCCCGATCGACCGTCGGCTGCGAATTGATGAGGCGCTCCGGAAAGCATGGCGGTACAGGTTGCCGGCACATGTCGGCTGGCGACAGGCATTTGGCGGAATCGCCTATCTCATCCTCGGTGTCCTGGTGGTGAGCGGGATTCTGCTTGTTCTTCATTACCGGCCGTCGGTTGAGGAAGCCTACCCGAGCATCCAGCACATCACATCCGAAACCTCCTTCGGTTGGTTGGTCAGGGACGTGCACGTTTGGGCCGCCAACCTACTCGTGATCGCAGTGTTGGCCCACATGGCCCGCGTGTTCTTCGAAGCCGCGTACAAACCTCCGAGAGAAACCAACTGGCTGCTCGGGCTTGGACTTCTCTTCGTCGTCCTCGCCTTTGGCGCCACGGGGTACCTCCTCCCGTGGGACCAGTGGGCCTATTGGACGGTGACGGAGGTTATGGGTGCAATCTCCGGCATACCAATCGTTGGTGGTACCTTTGCCGATGCGTTGATGGGCGACGTGATCGTCTCGGGGGCCACACTCAGCCGGTTCTTTGCGTGGCACGTGATTGTGCTGCCCTGGTTCCTGCTGGCGTTGCTGGTCTACCACTTCACGTTGGTGCGTCGCCGCGGCATCGCCCCACCGCCGGGTGACGACCATGCCCTATCCGGCCCGCAAGCGAGATCTTCCTCCTCCAAGCGGGATGTGGTAAACGGTATACCGTTCTTCCCCGATCATTTGCTGCGTTCGCTGGTAGTTTCGGCCTTGGTGCTGGCCGTGCTGTTCACTTTCGCGATTCTCTTCCCGCGCCCGCTCAGCGATCCGGCTAACCCGTACGTGCTTCCGGACGGACTCGACACGTTTTGGGTGCCCGTGGATGTGTCGCTGGCATTGATCAGGTACCTGGGGGCATGGGGTTTCATACTGTTTACACTTTTTGCGATTGGTATGGCCGTACTACCGTTGTTCGATCGCCGACCCGAGAGACGTCCGCGCCAACGTCCTGTAGCCGTGGGGTTGGGCCTGGCATTTCTCATTGTTTACGCTCTCGCCTGGTTGATCGGCCGCCAGATCCACTCGGTTCCGCCGAGTTCCGGGCTTCGATCTGGGCAGGTGAGTCGACTTGAACCATTCCCGGAATCCCATTCACTGTCAGCGACACTTGGCCTCACACCCGGGACGGCAAGCCTCTCGGAGGATCGTGACGGAGCTGACGGGAGGCTGCCATGAGGGGGAAAGTGTTTTCTGGCTTGATCCTGCTGGCTGTCGCCTGCACTCTCTCGGTCCCTCTGATGGCGGCGGGGGGGGGGTTGCCCGAGATACGGCAGGAGCCGGTCGCCGACACAACCTATGGCTGCCTGATCTGTCACGCTGAGAAGCGGCGGTCCTTTACCATGGGGATTCACTCCGAACGCGGCATTCGATGTAGTGATTGTCACGGCGGCAATTCTGCGGAATACGAGGCCGGGCCGGCTCACGCCGGTGAGTTCCTGGGCGACCACAGCAAACTCGAAACGATCGAACTGTGTTCTTCCTGTCACTCGGACGGGGACGAGATGCGTCAGTACGGGCTACCTGCCGACCAGCTGGCGGAGTTTCGAACTAGTCGGCATGGTTCGCTCCTATTGGACCAGGGGAATACCGACGCCCCCACCTGTACCGACTGTCACGATGCACACACCATTCTCCCGCCCGAAGACGCTCGAAGCAACGTCTTTCCAGCCAACATTCCCACCACGTGCGCGCATTGCCATGAAGACGTACAGCTAATGGCCCAGTACGGCCTGTCTACAGACCAGTATTCCGACTACAGACAGAGCGCTCATGGTGTGAGCTTGTTCGAAGAACAGAACGTTGGTGCACCGACCTGTACGGGTTGTCACGGGTCGCATGCCGCACTGCCACCGGGTGTTGTGGAGGTCGTAAACGTTTGTGACAGGTGCCATGTTCTGGTGGGAAGAGCGTTCAGTCAGGGGCCTCACGGAGAGGCATCAGGCGGGAGCGTGTTGCCCGCAGGGTGTTTGGGGTGTCACAGCAATCACGGAACGGAACATATCCCATCAGAGCAGATAACGGACGTTTGCGCGACCTGCCACACGTCGGGTGGTAGGCCTAGTGAGGTTGCCGCCCACCTTCAGGAAGTGGTTGGGCAGGCCACCGGTGACTTGGAGTTGGCCGAGTTGGCCATAGCGGAACTGTCGCTCTCGGGTGCCCAGGTAACTGAGGAGCGGTTCAGGTATCAAAGTGCGTTGACCAGCTATGAACAGCTCGCGTTGGTTCAACACAGCATGGATCTGGAGCTACTGGACGAACTGGCGCGGGGCGTGCGAAGCAACTCGGAGTTGATCCACGCGAGCGCCGAGGCTCGCGCGGAAGTGCAGTGGGAACACAAGCTCCTGCTAATACCTATTTGGTTCCTGGCTCTTTCCGCTGCCGCGCTCGCCGGGTTCAAACTTCGCGACTTACGGACAAAGAAGCAGTAAACCGTGTCTCCGAAGCGCCTATTGAAATTCGTTTCGCGGCCGGTGAAGATTCTGATCCAGGTCAGCGTGCTATTTGTGATCGTCGCGGCGGTGGGCGCTATCGGCTTCATCGAGTACAGCGCCCAGCCGGGTTTCTGCGACAACTGCCACATCATGGAGCCGTACTATGAGTCATGGCTGACGTCGTCGCACAAGGACGTTCCCTGCATCGAGTGTCATTATCCTCCGGGCATCAGAGCGGAGGCGATGGGAAAGATCCAGGCGGCGAACCAGGTGGTGAAGTACGTGACTCGGACTTACGGCATTAAACCGTGGGCAGAGATCGAGGATGCCGCCTGCCTGCGCTCCGGTTGTCACGCGCAACGAACACTGGAAGGAGTGGTCCTTTATCAAGGCGTGCGGTTCGATCACGCGCACCATTTGGGGGAACTGCGGCGGGGCAAACAGTTGCGCTGTACGAGCTGTCACTCGCAGATCGTACAGGGCGATCATCTCGCCGTGACGGAATCCACATGCTACCTCTGTCATTTCAAGGAAACGCCAGAAGGTGAACCGATAGCGGGGTGTACCGGGTGCCACTCGTCGCCGCCTCGGATTGAGTCTTCGGCAGGATTCGTCATAGACCATCCGCAATACATAGAAGACATGGTCTCCTGCGTTTCATGCCATGATAATGTCACGCAGGGGTCGGGGCTTGCCGATGAATCGCGCTGCTTCAACTGTCACAATGAGCCGGACCGCCTCGAACAGTCTAATAGCACGGAATTCGTACACCGAACGCACATCGCCGTGCACAATGTCGAGTGCGTTCAGTGCCACGTTCCCATCGAACACGCACTGCCCCCGCTCGAGCATGAGGCGGGGTCCGACCTAGACTGCCGGTCCTGTCACCGGGGGACGCACGATGCGCAAGTTCAGCTGTACTCGGGCAGAGGCGGGAACAGGGCCGACAGCTTGCCGAGTGCCATGTTCTTGGCCCGCGTTGCCTGCAAGGGCTGTCACGGTCTGCCAACCGAGATGGCCGGTCACGAAGGTCTGCAGGCTGCCGGTGAGGCTTCGTGCATGTCGTGTCACGGGATTCGCTACGCGAACATATTGCCGGCGTGGCAGGAAGAATCCACGCGCAAGTTGGGTCGTATCGAACGTGTAGTGAGGGGGGCAACCGGTGCTTTGGGGTCGGCGCCTGTACGTACGCGACTGGCGGCAGACAGCCTGCTTCGACTCGCTCGGGAGAACGTGGACCTCGTTCGGGTCGGCAACGGCGCTCACAACATCGCCTTCGCCGACGAGTTGTTGCGTTCGGCGTTGGATCTCGTACGGCAGGCTGTTGAGGTGGGCCGCCTGCCGTACGCGGTGCCGGCGGTGGACATGGGCCCGCGGTTGAGTGAGAACATGTGCCTGAGCTGCCACCTGGACCTGGACCAGCAGCAGGTTCGCTTCGATGGCCGTGACTTCCGTCACGAGAGGCACGTTGGGGCCGGCGGGTTGGCCTGTACCGATTGCCACACTCCCCTGGATGAACATGGTGAAACCACGTTGTCCGGCGGCGGCAGCTGCGACTCTTGTCATCATCGACAGATAGGGCCCCTGAACTGTGCTCGGTGTCACACTGGCCCCTGGGGGGCGCCAGAAGACGTGCTCGAGCACGTGGTGGGAGACTTCTCGCATGACCTGCATCGGGCAGCCGATCTGGCCTGCGCCGAGTGCCACCAGGCTCCCGCAATGCGGGCCGCTGAAGCTCTGTGCGAGACATGTCACGACAATCACCACCTGCCGGAAGCAACCTGCCTCTCGTGCCACCGCGGTGGAGCGAGGGCGAAGCACGCGCTCTCTTTCGCCCACATGCAGTGCGGTGGATGCCACGGTGATGAGGTGGCCGGCATCCAGAGCTGGAGTCGTCAGGTCTGTACTGTTTGTCACGTCGATCAAGTGGAGCATAATGCGCCTGCGGACTGCACCTTGTGCCATGAGATGGAACCGTTGA
>JBDGYW010000433.1:0-5937 GCA_039588935.1 Gemmatimonadota bacterium
TGCCAGGTCCGCTGCCTGGTACGCTGCCGGGTCCGCTGCCAGGTACGCTGCCTGGTACGCTGCCAGGGACGCTGCCAGGTCCGCTGCCTGGTACGCTGCCGGGTCCGCTGCCAGGTCCGCTGCCAGGTCCGCTGCCTGGTCCGCTGCCTGGTCCGCTGCCTGGTACGCTGCCGGGTCCGCTGCCTGGTCCGCTGCCTGGTCCGCTGCCTGGTCCGCTGCCAGGTCCGCTGCCAGGGACGCTGCCAGGTCCGCTGCCTGGTACGCTGCCGGGTCCGCTGCCAGGTCCGCTGCCAGGTCCGCTGCCAGGTCCGCTGCCAGGGACGCTGCCTGGTACGCTGAACGTGACTGGCAGATCCAGCGGTTATTGGAGATCATTTGATGGACACCCGCGAACTTGACGCGCGACTTGCTTGGCTTGCGTCGCAGGGTATCACGGTCTCGTTTGGGCACGGTCCGACCCCCATGGGTACAAAGCTCATGGTGCAGGCTATGAGGACGGTGGACTACAGCAGCGAGCAATGGGACGCGCCTATCGTCTCGCTGGGGTTCGCGGAAGCGATCGCAGACGTGGAGGCAGAGTGCGTGAGTCGCGGGTGGGTCGATGAGGTGCGGTATGAGCAGCGGCCAACTCGAGGGCAGATAGCTCGGGGGTTGCTTTCGGCGGACACCGCCCAGGGTACCCGGCGCGATCCGCCAAATGACAGCGACACGGGTGATAATCATTAGGGTTTGTGGTTGGCACGGGCCATGCACTATACCCTGTCAACAACGGAGGAACCATGGAAAAATTGATCAGAAGCGCTCAAATCAAGTTGGACGAGATCTCGGCGTCCCTCAGGAAAAACCAAGTGAAGACCATCGCTCAGGCGCAAACCTTGGTGAACCAATGGGTGGATGAGCCCGAAGAGAAGGATACCGAGTACCGTGAGTATATAGCGACGTTGTTGGAGCAAGCCGAGTACATCGCGGATAAGACGGCGCGGGCGGCGCTCTCGAAATCCCCGGGAGCTTCGGATGCATCATGGGGTTTCAAGGGTAGTCGGTTGGTCGTGAACGTGGCCTACTCGTGGTAGATGCCACCCACACGCCCGGCGGGAATCGCCCCGCTGGGCACCGGGGCTGCGGAATGACTCAGGTTTTTCTTGGCACGGGGCGTGCATTGTATATAAGCATAACCGGGAGACGGAACATGAAGACAATCACCAAGATCAAGAGAATCAAGACAGATGGCTTCGTAGGGCTTCGACACTTCGTGACCAGGATCGACTCGGACCGCTTCACGGCGCAGGTCATTCACAACGCAGACGAGCCCGGGGTGGGTACCTACGGGCCCGAGATGGTCCTCTCCCGCACACTCGAGGGCACCGCGAAAGAGATCGCAGCGCTCATCATCAACGGCACATGGAACTAACGGCCCGATGAGGTGGCGCAACTCGCCACCTTTCACGAGATGGCGGGCGTTTCGATAGTGATTCGCCACACTTCGCGACTGGCACAGGGCGTGCACTATAGACGAACAACGGAGGGCAGCATGGATAAACTCTCGAAGAAGATCGAAGACTTCACCTCGGATCTCACGGACGCAGAGACCGTGATCGCCATCATGGCACTCGCGAAGAACCTCGGAGCTGGAGCGCAGGAACGATCGGAGATCCGGTCGATCATTCGGACCGCTGGCGAGACCGAGACCGACCCCGATGAAAGGATCAGGTGGTAATCATGAAGATCACGATCAACAACGAACTACACGGTACCTCAACATACACGAACGTGGATCCCGACACGATGCGGATCACGACGCAGCGACGGCACCAGATCCGTGAGCGACTGTGCGGCATGGTGGACTGCTCGTGCGGAGGCGACATACGCGAGCATGGATCCGAGGACACCCCCTCGATCCACGACGAAGACGGAGACCTCCTCGAGTTCATTGTTGAGCCCGGGGGCGGTCGGTTCAATTACGTTTAGCCTTGAAAACCCCGATGAGAGGATTAGGTGGTAGGGCATGATAACGGTTGATATGATAATGGCACTCGAACCGTGCTGGACACGTGAGCGAGTCGAGGGAATCTTCGGCAAGCGAAAGTCGATGCACCTACGCACCCTACTGAAAGACAAGCGGGTACCCGCAGAAGATCGGTTGTGGGTGGCACTGCGCGAGGATTTCATGTGGGCGCGGGATCTGCGGATCTTCGCGTGCGATTGCGCTGATCGTGCACTGTCAAGAGTAAAGTATCCGGACCCGAGGAGCGTTGGAGCGGTGCGCGTTGCTCGTCTCTACGCCGACGGGAAGGCTACAGGCGATGAGTTGACCGCTGCCTGGTACGCTGCCAGGGACGCTGCCAGGTCCGCTGCCGGGTACGCTGCCGGGTACGCTGCCAGGGACGCTGCCGGGTACGCTGCCAGGTACGCTGGCAGGTCCGCTGCCGGGTACGCTGCCAGGTACGCTGCCAGGTCCGCTGAACGCGATTGGCAAATCCAGCGGTTGATGGAGGCGCTATGAAGGTCGGGGGCGGTCGGTTCAATTACGTTTAGCCTTGAAAACCCGAGATCCGGTGGAGGATTTACAAGATATGACGTCACGGAATGAAGCGCTCGTTGCGATCGATCACCTACTCGAGGGGAGGGCCGGGCACCTGGCCGAGGATGCTTGCCTCACGGTCAGATCCTACCTCTACGGTGTGGCACTCGAAGACCCGGGCATGCTCGCATTGGTCACCAAAGTGGCTCAAGTGTACCTCGGTCGGTTCGTCACCGAGTACGCTTGCCGCGTCGGTTGCGCGCACCCGACCAATGTCACCCCAATCGAGATCGATCAACTCGGGCTCGTCTATGCGCACCTGATCTTGGGTCGTGCGGTCTACCGCTGGATCGACATGTACCGGGCCATGCACAAAGCATACAACGAGCGAATGATGGTGTGGAGAAGTGAGCCGCAAGGCGGGTGTGCTGAATCGGTTTGGCCGATCGGCCCGTGGTCCGGCCAGGATATCCGCATCGATGTTTCCCCGTATCTCTCAACGACCCGAGAAAGCCTTGACCAGGATCTCGATCGCACGATCCGAGGGCTTGAAAGGTCTGGGATGTGGTTCCTGATCGGATCCGTTGAGTGGTGCGACCTTTGCGGATCTGCTACCGATGAGGCAAGGTCGGTCATGTTCGACGAACGGATGGAAAGGTGGTGCATCCATTGCTGGTATGTCGCGTTCGAAGGTGTCACTTCGAGGCATCCTGTTACAAGAGTCGTGCCCATAACTCCGACTGTCGACCGTTTCTGAATCTTACGAGACAACGAAGTCTAGGATCTCTCTAAGCGAGTAGATCGCGAGAGGGTGGGTGGACATTGACCCGTGATCCACGTCGTGTATCGCTTCAACCTGACGGTTCATGGCACCCGCCACCAGAGATCCGGCCTGCTGATCCGGGGGGGCGTCGAGGAACACGTTGATCGCTCGGTCCACTGGCGCCGTGAGGTCGAGCACTTCGCCATTGAGATTCGGTGCCCAGTCATGCCACAACGGCCAGCACGGATCCACCGTGAGAAGCCCGACGCGGCGGTACATCAGCAGCGAGTTACCCAATGGGTTCAGCACATGGCTCACGAGGTTGCGCGCACCAAGGGACTTGCCGACCACGAGCAACCGGTTATCGTTGCACGAGTGCTGGTCAATGAAGCGGCGGAAGCGGCGGCACCTATGGCGCCCGAGGAGGGCCCTGCGCCCGAGGAACACGTGCTCATAGGGCGTCACTGCGTCACGAACGAGCGATGTCATGCGAGACCTGAGCACCCGCGAACTAGCACTCCAACCGGACATGGCTGCGACAACGAGCACCGGGGGCGTGGCATTCCGTGGCACTGGGCGTGGCATTCCGTGGCACTGGGCGTGGCATTCCGTGGCATCATCACCTCACGTCAACGAGGGTTCCTGTCATCACACACTTAGAGGTTGCGTCGCCTCCGGTCTTCAGGAGTTGCACCCGGAAGTCGAATCCGCTTCGCAGCGGCACCTCGAAGATGTGGGGCTCGGTTGTGTCAATAGGAAGATCAAGGTTCATGTCGTCCACGTCCACGTCGCCACCGCTTACCGAGTTGATCACAGCGACCTGACCAAGCACGGATCCCGCGTCAAGTCGATACTGGACACGGCAACGGAAGGTCGTCATCGCCGTCCCGCTGAGTTGGTACGAGCAGATGAGGAGCGATTGATGGTCGATGCTCTCCCGGATATCACTCCGGTTGATCCAGTTGCCCGCCGTCAAAGCGTCCCCCACGAGGACGGGCACAGCGGCGGTCCCAAACAGTGCGAGATTCTTAGCGTAAATCATGATATCTCCAATGCGCCTATGAATTCAGCGCTGTATCCGTTCTTCCTAGATCCTACCACGAATTTGCTCGACCAATAGCGCACCTCAATTGGGTCGCATGTCAACGCCTCATCGAGCGCGGAAGCCATGGCGGCGATCTCGAGGGTCTCCCCTGGGCGGTGCGGATCTGGCCAGCGTTGCGACCATGCCGCGAGCCCCATCGAAAGCGGGGGGCACCCGGGGATCCGCTTGGTGCGACCGATGGCGAACCGTTGCGCTTTCTCAGGTCCGTACTTGCCCCCCCAAGGCATGGTACGCCCGAGCCGGTTGCGCACCGAGTAGGCCTGTGGGATGAGCCTGTGAACGTGCGGAGTTACCCTCGCTCGGTGTGAGAGTTCCCGGTGTCCGGTGTGGGTCGTCAACTCAATGCGTGCATCTGCCATCCCGGTGATCGTATACAGCGACACCAGGAGATCCCGAGAAGCACTTTGCATCGATGCGTACCCGCCACGTCGCAGCCAGTTGCCCTCGAGATCGACCTCCACCCCCGCGGCACCATAGGTCAGCGCTTCCCCCAGGAAGTCGCACATGTCGCCCATGTCGTCGGGATCCGTGGTAGGCCACACCGTTATCACGAGTTCGAGGTCCAATTCGAGACAAGCCGCGCTCAACTCCTGGATCTGCCCGATCTCATTGACTGCACCCACCTCTTGCCCCGTTGTGACACCCATGTGCCAGAATGGGTCAAAACCGTGCCGCGACGTCTCGACCATGACCGCGACCGTCGAGATCCCCAGACCCTTCACTGTCTCGAGGTATCCCCCCGAGAGCACGAGATCAGGTCGGTCGTCCACCCACAGTCCGAGGTGTGTCATTCGCTTGTCTCTGGTTCGAAGAGGTACGCCCAAACCCACACCGGGAACAGACCCTCATCGAACCGCACCTCGATTTTGTCGTTCATAGACTTGCACCCGGTGATTACCTTCCCGGTCTTTCCGGAGTTGAACCCACCAGTGCAACGCACCCTTGTGCCTTCCGAGATCATGGTTCCTCCACAGGTAGCAGATCGTTGAGCAGAAGCAGGGCATCACGGAGCGCACCGGGCATCGGGATACCTATCGACCGCAGGATCTCCACGAGCACCACAGCCCCCTCGAGTGCGATACCAGCCCATGAGATCCACGCTGCTCGGTTCTCTCCCCGGATAGCGCACGACTCGAGACCGATCTCTCCCAGCGTTACGATGCCATCAAGCGACTCTGCAGCCCCCTCAGCGCCCGAGGGCAATGCCTCGGTCACACTGGACACCCCCGCGTCAAGCGCCGTTACAGCGGCGGTCTCGGCCAAGCAGGGGGCACACCCGCTCGTGAGGAACGCGGAAGCGATCAGGAGGGCAGCTCCCCCCGCGACTGCACCACCGGATCCGCCCCCTCCGTTCCTTCGAAGGGCGTAGGTCGCGAGACCGAATAGCCCACCGGTTGCAGCGATGAGGATCCCCACCTGCTCGATCGAGATATCCCGGTCACTGAACACGAACATAGCGACCACCGCGAGGACGAGCACCACGGTGCTTGCCGCTGCCACGATGCGCCAGATCAGTTCGTTGCGCGTGATCTGCTGATCCATCTCATC
>JBDGYW010000434.1:0-5936 GCA_039588935.1 Gemmatimonadota bacterium
ACCCCCGCATGTTTCAGGGCGATTCGCGCCAACTGAAAGTCGTCGTAGAACAGGCCATAGTTGACCCCGTCATAACCGAGGGCTTCGGATGACAGCGTCCAGTCGATCCCGGCGGCGTTCAGGATGATGGCGAACGCGCCGGGATTCTCCGGCCACGCCAGAATCTCCCCCGCGTTGTGGATCAGCAGGACATCCGCCCCCTCTTTGTCCCAAGGGGTTTCGACCTGGATGCCGGTTATCTCCATCATGTCCTCATCGATGAACTCCAGGTTGTCCTTGACCACGACGTCGTTCATGCCCGTGGACGACCCAACCTCGAGTTGCAGCACCGTGCCCTTGTCGTGCAGCTCATTGGGCGCCCAACCCAACTCCTGGCTGAAGAGCTTGCGCAGCTCGTGTGTGATCAGCCCGTTGTCCACGCCGATGGGACACGTTTGGGCGCAACGTCTGCACATCGTGCAGCGATAGCACAGCTCGTACAGCCGGGTGATGGTGGTCCAATTGAGGTCGATGTCTCCGTGGGTGAGGCGGCCAAAGAGCTTGCCCCCCGGCTTGACATACTTGTTCACCAACCTGCGCCACACCTCCGAACGGTAGGTTGGCCGGTAGATGTCCTTTTTTCCGCTCGCTGTGTAGACAGGGCAGGCATCGTTGCAGGTTTGGCACTTGACGCAGTACTCCAGCGACAACGTGAGGGGCTGGAGGAAGGTCCAGTTGTTGTTGGACTCGAGGAGTTTCTTCAAGCCCGCAACGAACTTGTCGACATACTCCTGCTCCTCCGCCGTATCCTTGGGTTTCGGTATGCTCAGTCCGATCACATCATCCAGGTTGCAGACGAGACGCTCCTTCGTCTCAGCCTTGACCTCTTTCCAGACGGGCTGCTCGTCCAGCTTGTCGTACGGAGGCGGCAAGGGAACCAGATCCTCCGGACCCACCGGACACAGGACCTCGTCACCGTTCTTGCCGATATCCTCGATCCGAATCGTCTTGCTCATTGCCCCTCCCCGTCAGTCGCAATGTCCACCCAGTTCTTCTTGCCGTCGGCTTTCAGGTGTGGACCCGACCAGGTGACGGTCTGTTCCAGCAACTCCAGGACCTCTTTCTCGACCCGGCCCCCAACCGCCAAGGGGTTGTCATCCCAGCGGACCTGGTGGTAGGTGAAGTACTTGGCCACGAAGTGCATCATCTGGCCGAACGGCAGGTATGCCAGGAACAGCAAGGTGCACAGCAGATGCACCACGAGGGTCCCCGGGAGCATGGGGCTCGTGTCCGCCGTGAGAAGTGCAGTCACAGCCGCAGATGCACCGGCCGGGAATTCCCAGGCGGCGGCCATCGCCACTCCGCCACTGACAAACACCGCCAACAAGAGGACCAGGTTGAACAGGGATACGGGCGTCGTGAAGGGTTTCAATCGGACGTCGAAGAGCCGGTTTGCCAGTAGACCAAGGGCACCCACGGCTCCGAGCCCGAACCCGGCTCCGGCGAGAACCGACACGGTGGCTCCCAGCTGCGCGTCGATTCCGGACGCCCCACCACCGACTCCGAGCGCCATGCGTAGGGCCAACACCGGCGCGGCCACGATCAGGAGATACAGGCCGAAGTGGAACGGGAAGGACCACCACCATAGCCGTCGATTGTGCTCCCACACCCCCTTGAGAAACACGATCTCCTTGAACATGTAGACCATCTCACTCACATGCGATTTCTCGCGGGGCTTGGTCCACCACTCATACTCTTCGAAATACGATCCTCCGTAGCGGCTTTTGCCCTTCTCGTGGGGGACCGGAGCCAACTCCCACCGTAAATGCACGGGTAGCCTGGCGATGCTGACGGTCCTTATGACAAACACCACGGCAAAGACGGCTAGTAGTGCGTATGCGACCACAATCAACGCGGAGCCGGGCATTCAATTCTCCTTCTTGGTTTTGGGCCTCTTACGCTGCATGAGCTTCTTGATGGCCATACTGGTGTTTTGAACGTCGCTCTGGTCATGCACGACACGCTTGATGTCTTGAGTGCACAACGAGCCGAACCGATAAATATCACACCGGCGACACTCGTTGCCTTGAGGCGAACAGGTCATGCCCTTGATCATCCAGCAAGGGCGTGTACTCTCGCGAAAGGCAGGACAGGCCTCCCGGGTCTTCTCACTACACGGGAGCAAATCCCAGCACGGCAAAAGGGCCTGCATCCGGCGAATGGCCTCGATGTTCAGACCCAGATCCTGAATCATGTGATGGATGTACCGCACCCGATCGATGTCTTCGTGGGAGAACAGCCGGTGGCCCGCCGCCGTGCGATGGGCGATGACGAGACCCTCGTTCTCGTATTTCCGCACCCCCGACACCGAGAGCCCGACCTTCTGGGCCAGGATCCCGATGGAAATGACCGGGTCGTTTATCTCACCTGGGGATTCGACGTTGGGCATGAGTCCGACAGATAGCGAAAGCGGAGCCTTCTCTGTCAGAATCTATACCCTGTCGAATAGCTAAGCTATTCCCGCCAGTGAAGGAATACTGTACTGAGCGTGAAACAACATTGGTGAAGAGAACTTAGGCGAGCAACTTTCGCACCATCTTGATGAACTGCTCGGCGTCCACCGGCTTCGAGATGTAACCCTCCGGCGGGGGCACCTGCCGGCGGCTGGAGATGAACTTCTTGAAGTCTTCTGACACACCGGTAATGATGACGACCGGAATGTCCTTGAGGTTCTCGTCTTGCTTGAGCTTCCGATAGACCGCCACGCCGGATTTTTCGGGCATCGTGATGTCTAGCGCCACCAGGTCCGGCTTTTTCTGCTCAATTGCCGCAATCGCTTCGACCCCGTCCTTGGCAGTGCTAGATGCAACTCCATTGTCCTGCAGCACGGTGGTGAGATACTCCCGCGCGTCCGGATCGTCGTCCACGACCAAGACGATCTTGGTATCATCTGTCATGTGGCGCATCCATTTCCCTGAGAATCATTCGGCTGTTCTTCCGGCGGTGGCCGCTTCCGCGGTATCGTGACCACAAACCGCGTCCCCACACCGGGAGTGGATTCTAAGTCAAGGGTCCCCCCATGGGCCAGGGCAATGCGGTTCGAGATGAACAAACCCAGTCCGGTTCCCGTTCCCTTTGACGAGAAGAAAAGGCTATAGGCCTTTTCCTGAGTCTCCTGGTCCATGCCGATACCGTTGTCCTCGATTTCGAACTGAACGTGGTCGGGGGATCCGCGAAGCCGCACGTCCACACGGTGATCTGTTTTCTTTTCGTCTAACCGGCAAGCGTCCAAGGAGTTCTCCACCAAGTTCACCAGCAGCGCCCGGACGGCCTGCGTATCGGCCTCGAACATGCCGGCGTCGGGATCGAGATCCACGATCAGCGGGACATCCTGATCCCGCGCTCGCGCCTCCGACATCTCACGAACTTCTTCAACGATTTCAACAGCAGAGAGCAGCTCCCAATCCGGAACTCGATCCTTCGCATAGTAGAGAATATCGGACACCATACGCTGAATCCGCGCGACGTTTCGCTGCACGGTCTTCCAACCCTTCCGGACGCGCTCCTCATCGCTCTTCGCGAATCCCGTGTCCACGAGGTACATGCCTCCCGTCAGTCCGTTGAGCATGCCCTTCAGGCCGTGGGACACCGATCCAATCAGCAGCCCGAGCGAGGTGAGCCGGTCTTCCAGCTCACGAACCTCCGTGATGTTGGCGCTCATCTCCATCACGGCCGTGATCTTGCCCTTTCTGTTCCGCACCGGCGCCGCAGTGACGAGCACGTTCTGCGGCCTCCCGTCCCGCGACATGACCACCTCTTCGCGCGTGTGGGGTTCGCCGTCGTCGAACGTGGCTTGTACAGGGCACGGGACGCACGGCTCGGTTCGGTGCTTATACGCTTCGAAGCATTTGCGACCGAGGCCATTGCCAAAATCATCCTGAAAGGCCCGGTTGCACTCGATGATGTTGAGGTCCGGATCTTGAATGGAGATGTAACAGGGCACCTCGTCGAACAGCAGGTGGTAGCGTCGCTGGCTTCGCCGCAACTGCCTCTCCAAAGCCTTCATCTCGGTGATGTCTATGGACATCTCCATCACGGACACGATCTCGCCTTCCTCATTGCGAATTGGAGTGGCCTCGACGAGTACCGACACCTCACGGCCTTGGATGTCGGTCACCTGCTCTGCGCTGCGGTGGCTCTGGCCGTCTGCAAAGACACGCGCGACCGGACAGACTTCGCACCGCTCCGATCTACGCTTGTACATCTGGTAGCAGAACCGCCCCTCGAAGTCGCCAAAATGCTCGCGGAACCGCGGATTGGCGTCGACGATCCGGAAATCACGATTCTGGACCGTGAGGTAGCAGGGCGTCGCGTTGAAGTAGCTAGCGAAGCGGTCTTCCATCACCACATCCAAGCTTGCCGGGCTCGACACCCGACATCAGGGTGCGCGGGACACCTCCAATACCTTCCGGACCCCACGGAGCAGCGAGTCCTCCGTGACCGGCTTATCCAAATACCCCTCAGGCGGCCTGACGGAGCGGTCGTAGATCAGCTTCCGCAACTCGGGCCGGCCCGTAATGACGCATATTTTCAAGTTCGCAAGTTCCGGATCCTTCCGCAGCATTTCGTAGACTTCGCCTACGTCCCTTCCAGGCATCGCCAAGTCGAGGGTCAGCAGATCCGGCTTCTCCCGTCGGGCAATCTCCAATGCCTCGTCCCCGTTGGTTGCCTCCAACACCGTGGCCCCGTTGTCCTGGAACACGGTTGCGAGGAAGGTGACCTGATCGGGTTCGTCGTCGGCAACCAGGAGTGTCCAGCCCTGGAGCGCGGGCGCTTCCGCCTCGGCGGCGGGCACGACGGCTTCCTCCACCGGGACAGCCACCTTCTTCTCGATCACCAGAGCGTTCGCCACCAGGTTCACTAGCTGGGTGACTTCCATATTCAGGTCGTAATGGCGGATCACGTCGGTGAGACCGTCCACACAGTTGTGGCATGACGTGACCACGGCCTCGGCACCTGTCTCTTTGAGCTGGTTTGCCTTGATGATACCGGATTTCAACCGCCGTGGCGTGTACTCCCCCATCGACATGGCCCCACCGCCACCCGTGCAGCAGTAATTCTCCGCCCGGTTCGGGTGCATCTCACGGAAATCCTCACAGACCAGCTCGAGCAATTCTCGAGGCTCTTCGATGAGCCCGCAGCTCCGGGCCATGTTGCAGGAGTCGTGGTAGGTCACCGGCTTCTTGTTCTTGCTCTTGTCCACCTTGATCCGGCCCTCTTTGATGTACCGGAGCATGGTGAATATCGAGCTTTCCATCACAAAGGGCACGTCGAACTTCGCCCAGTTGGGGCCCTCGCAGCGTGTGGACCGAAAGCCGTGGCCGCACTCCGAAATGACCAGGAGCTTCCCCCGCAACTCATTCACCTTCTCGTACAGCCGGCCGGCCACCGAACCACCCAGATCGTCGTCGCCGGAGAACAGACCGAAGTTGGTCATGTCCCAGCCCTCGCTGGCCATGGTCCAGCTCTCGCCGGCTGCATGAAAGATCTTGGCCGCATCGGAGATGGTCCGGGGATCGTACTTGACTTCCCGGGGGTTAATGGAATACACGACGTTGCGATCCGGCTGGTCTATGGGAATGACGGCCGAGGGGTCATCCAACTCGTCTTGGAGTTCGTCGGCCATCCACTCGATCGTCTCGAGATAGTCCTCCTTGAGCACTCCCATCTGGTTGCCCGTCTCCCACTGGTCTTTGCTTACCACCGCCACACCCTCGGGCATGATCCCCACCGACACGAGCAGGCCACGCGCCATTCGATTGAACGTTGCCAGGTCCACGCCCATGGGACAGTTGATCGTACAGCGTCGGCAGTTGGTGCACTTCCCGAACACCGTGTCTTTCAACTCCTCCAGCTCTTCGTCGGTGAAGACGCTCCCCGCCTTCACCCACCACGGG
>JBDGYW010000435.1:0-5919 GCA_039588935.1 Gemmatimonadota bacterium
GCCCGGCATTGACTTCCGCGTGGTGGCATGGACAGCGCCGAGCCACTATCTGCTCGAGACCCCAGGAAACGAACTGCTTCGCACGTTGCCGAAGTGTGACGTGGCAGACTACACGGTTCAATCGAGCGACCCTGGCATTGGTGTCGCCGATACATCGAGTTGAATTGGGAGGAATCACGATGAAGAAGAAATTCATTGCATTCGCGGCGGTGTTGCTCGCGATACCGCAGCTGGCAGCAACACAAGATCACGACTTGGAGGCTCAGCTCCGACCCTTCCTTGCGCCGCCCGAGTTAGTGATGCGCTATCAGCGACAGCTCAATATTACCGATGACCAACGTGAGGCCATCAGAGGGAAGATCAACGAGCTGCAGTCCGCTGTTCAGGATCTCCAATGGCAGCTGCAGGACCTCAACCAAGCCCTGGTTGAAATCGTGAGTGGTGATTCGGTCGACGTGAACGCGGCGGTCCTGCAATTCGAACAGGTGCTGGACGCGGAGGCTTCAATCAAACGAAACCACATGCGCTTGCTCCTCGAGATTCGAAACGTCCTGAATCGGGAGCAGCGCCGGCAGCTTCAAGTAATCATGGAAGAAATGGTGAGGAGGGAGATGCGCGAAGGCCCTCCTCGAAGGCGAGAGGATGCGCCGGAGGCCCATGAGCACCGCCCTGTGGGAGGACGGCTAGAGCGGATCCCAGGCTAGCAGTCGGCTTCGTAACCGCTTTCAATGGGGGTACGGACATTTGCCCGTGCCCCCATTTCGTTGCCGAAACTTCCTATACGCAAAATGCGTATAGCCACCATTCCGACAATCTCAACGGAGTAACACCTATGGCGCGGAGTCTATCGTCCAAGAGGCCACCGCTGAAACCGGTCGAATTCCTGGTACTGGCCATTCTCGAGAATGGGCGCCTGCATGGATATGGCATAGTTCAGGAGATGATTTCGAGAACGGACGGGCGGATTTCTCCTCGTCCAGGCGATCTCTATCGAATTCTCTATCGGTTGGATCAGTGGGGCCTGCTGGTTCCCGGCGACCGCCAACCATCCGACGACGAACGGAGGTCCTACTACCGGCTCACGGATCTCGGTGAAAGGGTGCTCCTCTCGGAAGCGGCATTCCTCGCGAAGATGGCGGCGGACACACTTTCGAAACGCACCGATCGCCCGGCGGAGGTGGTGTGAGCCATCCTCCCGAACGCCGTGGAGCAAGGCCGATCGGGCTTTCGTGCCGGTTGCTGCTCCGTCTCTACCCGAGAGTCTTCCGCGAGTCGTACGGGAAGGATCTCGTGTGGCAGATCGAGGATGCAAGGCGAGCCGGCGGGAACGACCCGGTTGGTGCCTGGCTACTCGCACGATGGGATCTTGCACGGAATGCAGTCGGCGTGCGCTTCGATTCGGCGCGAAACACCTTGTTTCGAACGGATGACCGATTCTGGGCGCGAGCGACGGCTGGTGGCGGCACCAGCCAGCGCCGTGGTCCTCAACGCACAAAAATGGATGAGAACATGAGTACTTTGCCATCAGGATTCCACACCTTCGTGGGGAATCTTCGTCACGATCTGAGCTTCGCGTTTCGCATGTTGCTCAAGAACCCGATGTTCACGGCCGCGGCGGTCATCACATTGGCCCTGGGAATCGGGCTTAACGCCGCGGTGTTCAGCGCCGTGAACGCCATGCTGTTCCGGCCGCTGCCGGAAGTGAAAAACGACAGTGAACTGGTGCATCTCTATCGCGATTGGCCAGGCATGCCTTGGGGTTCCAACTCGATCCCGCATTACCAGGACATCAGAGACCGCGTCGACGCGTTCGATGGACAGGTGCTTGCGTGGACATTCGCCCCCGTGAGCCTAAGCACCGACGGCATCAACGAACGGATTATGGCGAATATGGTGTCGGCGAACTACTTCGACGTGTTGGGCGCACCACCGATACTCGGCCGCGGCTTTCTGCCTGGCGAGGCGCTCGATCCCGGTGCACACCGTGTGATCGTGCTGGGACATTCCTTCTGGCAAACACGGTTTGGTGCCGATCCGTCTGTAGTGGGGCGCACCGTCACCCTGAACGGTCAATCGTGGATGGTTGTTGGCGTTGCCAAAGAAGAATTCAAGGGCACTATGCCGATGGTCGATCCGCCCATGTTTGCCCCGCTCATGATGCAGCGCGAACTCATCCCGGGTTACGATCTGATCGAAGCTCGCGGAAACAACTGGATGAACGTCGTCGCGCGCAGAGCGCCGGGTATGTCCGTCGAGCAATGCAGGCAACAACTCGATGCCACGACGCTCCAACTGCGCGAAGACTACCCAGACCATTACGACAACAACGGCATTTACATGGTGCCTCAGACCGAAGCCGGCCTTCACCCGATGATACGTTCCGCGCAGGTAGGAATGTCGGCACTGACGATGGTGGTGGTGGCATTTCTCCTTATGATCGCCTGCATCAACGTAGCAAACCTGTTCCTGGCGCGTGCCGGAGAGCGTCGCAAGGAAATGGGCATCCGTCTGAGTCTTGGAGCAAAGCGCAGTCGTATCATCACACAGCTACTTACAGAGAGTCTGCTGTTCGCGGTCATCGCTTGCGGGGCGGGTTTGCTCCTTGCGTATTGGGCAGTTGGCGCCGCGAATTCGCTTTCCCTGCCGATGGACATCCCGATCGCTTTCGACCTGTCCCTGGATCGGAATGTGTTGTTGTTCGCGGTCGGGATCTCCGTCCTGACGGGGATCCTCTTCGGCCTGGCACCGGCCCTACAGGCATCCCGACCCGACACCGTCACCTCGTTGAAGGGCGAGGCGTCGCGCGAACCCGGCGGGAAGCATCGGCTCGTGCGCACGCTGGTCGTCGTTCAAACCGCGCTCTCCATCGTGTTGCTCATAAGCTCGGGATTGTTCCTTCGCGGTCTGCAATCCGCCACGACTGTGGACAAGGGGTTTGATGAGAACAATCTCCTGCTTGCATCGGTCGATCCCGGGTTGCAGGGATACGACAGAGAGCGCTCCGAGGTGTTCTACAGGGAACTCGAGGCGGGGCTCTCCACGCTTCCGGGAGTGGAGGCTGTGGGCTTTGCGCGAATGGTCCCGCTGACTCTAAACAGTTCCGACCGTGGCGTAGGGATACCGGGTTACGAACCAGCTGAGAACGAAAGCATGAGCATCCGGTACAACATGGTCACTCCCGGATATTTCGATGCCATGGGGATTCCACTGCTTGCGGGGCGCCCTTTCTTCGACATGGATGACCGTGACGGTGCCAGGGTGATGATAGTGAATCAGCAGTTCGTGAACCGGTTCTGGCCCGGTGAGGATGCCGTCGGCAGGACTCTGCGGACCGGCGGAGAAGAATGGGAAATCGTGGGCGTTGTGCCGACAGGGAAGTACTTCAGCCTCGGCGAGGAACCAAGCGCATTCATGTACTTCCCGCAGGCTCAGGAGTGGAACTACTCGATGACCGCTCACCTCCGCACGACCGGAGATCCCAATGAACTGGCTGCGTCGGTCCGGCGGGAGGTTCAACGCCTGGACGCATCCATGCCCGTCGCCGACCTCCGAACAATGACCAACACGCTCGGCGTATCCCTGTTCCCTGCCCGGCTCGGCGGTGCGGCATTGGGAATCTTTGGAATCCTCGGGATGATACTGGCGGCTGTCGGTATCTACAGCGTAATGGCATACTCAGTGAGCCAGCGTAAACACGAGATTGGAATCCGCGTGGCCTTGGGCGCTGCGTCAGGAAGCGTAGTGGGGATGGTGATGAAGAAGGGAATGACCACCGTTGGCCTCGGTGTCGTATTGGGAGCGGGTATTGCCATGGGCACCAGCCGACTCATGGAGAACCTGATCTACGGGGTCAGCGCAATCGATCCGTTGACCTTCCTGGGCGTCCCGGGGATGTTGTGCGCGGTGGCGCTGCTGGCTACGTACCTGCCGGCGAGGCGAGCGGCTTCGGTAGATCCGATGAGGGCGCTGCGGTCGGAGTAGCGAACGCAGACCGTGAAGGCAGGGTGGCTTTCACCCAAAATCGAACTTGCCCCCTCTCATATCCGCCGCCACTCTCACCACATAGGCGGTCCGCGCGTCAGGAATCATATCGACAAACGCCAGGATTCGTTCAAGGCGTCGCCGATCCTTGTCGGCGATCGATTGCCGTGTCTTGTGAGCTATGACAACCGGCAGGCTTCCTCCGACATCGATCACGTCACAAAGGAACTCCTCCGCGGTCTGCCCCTCGCTCTCCAGGAACGAAGCAAGTAACTCGCTTGCACCCATCTCAGGCGCCCCCTCTGGGCGAGTGGATCAAAGAAATCCTCTCACATACTACGGCGCGGCCAAAATCACGTGATCGCGGCGTCCCACGTCTCTCCAGTACGCTTGCCTATCGCTTCCATGAATCCCAATTTCAGGTACAGTATGCTGCCGCCGCAGTAGGGCGCAAACTATGTATTTACATATATAACTATTGACTTGCGTAGCTTGGTGGCACAAGATATGCAAAATCGCCCGTGTGTCAACTGATTTACATTGCTTCTGAGGGTGGTATCTATGCCGGAAAGCAGCTCGGGTCCATCTAGGATGCCGCCACGGATCTCGCCTGGATACGGACAACGAGTCTACGACCTGACAATCTCCAAGCGACGCCCAGACGGCAAGGCATGGAGTACGACAGATCTTGCCGCGGCCATCGGAGTCACCGCCTCCGCGGCGCGCAGCTACTTTGCAGGCACCGTGCCACGAGGGAACAATCTGCGAAAACTGGCGGATGCGCTCGGAGTGAGCGTGGAGCTACTGCTTTCAGGGGATCAGCCGCCTGCCGGTACGGGTGAAAAATGCGGACCCGCTCCTGGACCTCTTCCGTCCGAGTCATCCGGCGGTCAGCCTCCGACATCGTCCGAACAGTCGGAGTCATCCGGATTAGCGGCGTCGCCCGCCACGCCGAGTGACACGGATACCCCGGACAATGTGATGGCCGCGTACCAGAAGTGGGTGGCAAAGTACTTCGTCACCGGCACCCCTGTGCCGGCCGCTCTCGCAACACAGTGGATGGCGAGGATGTGGCAGACCATATCGGAGGCTTCACCCGATCGAGCGAAGATCTCAACAGTTCCATTCGCGCCCGGCCGTGATGAGGCTGCGGCACTGGTGGGACCGGAAGGAGAAATACTCGCGGCGTCCGACGGTTTGTGCACAATGCTCGGCGTGCGCGAAGCCGACGTCGTGGGGCTGTTGGGCTGTGACTTTGCGGCGAACGAAGAAAATGCGGAACTGCTTCGTCAATCAATGCTAAGTCCGTTGAAAACACCAGCCGAGCTCTTGATGAGAACTTCTTCGGGACAGACTGTCGCAGTAACGGCGTACCCTTCCGACGAGAAGGGACACGCACTCCAGGTCACATTCATTCCGCGTGGTGTCGAGTGCGACACGACTACCGAGGAACTACCCGGAATCATGGTGGCCACAATGGAGGGCCGCATAGCGCTCGTGAACGATCGGCTGGCCGCCACGTACGGAATGTCCAGAGAACAGATGCAGGGGCGCAACGTGTGGGAGCTAGTCGTTCCGGAAATGCAGGCTGAGGCGAAAAGACGCATCCTCACCGGAGCCACTGGGCCTACGAGATGGCCGGTGTGCAGGGCCGACGGCAGTAGGGTCATGGTGGACGCCATTACTACTATCGAGACCCTGAACGGTCAGCCGATGAGGGTGACTCGTGGGTGGGAGATAGATGCGGTTGGAACAGAAAATCCGCCGGACGCTTTGAGAGAGGTCGATTCGAGCAGCCACGGGTCCAAACGACCCTAGTGGCTGCCCGGAACTGCGTGTACTAGCAGATTCTGCTACCTGCTCTGCGCCATGTAGTCCACCACCAGATGCGAAAGAGCTCTAACGCCTACCGCAATCGCACCTTCATCAAAGTAGAAG
>JBDGYW010000436.1:0-5919 GCA_039588935.1 Gemmatimonadota bacterium
CGCTTTTGCCCTGCCAAGGCGAGAGGCTGTCTGGTGGGCATGGGTGTCCGCCAAGCGAACCGCGGGTGATGATCCTCCGTCAAAGATCCGAGAGGTGCTCGAAGCGACGGAGGCCTGGATCAAGGAGCCAACCGACCAGAACCGTCGAAAGGCCATGGAGAAGGCAGAGACCGCCGACTTTTCCACCGCGGCAGGGTGTGCTGGGTTGGCTGCGTTTCTTTGCGGCGACTCCTTGTCACCGCCCGAGATGGACCCGGTGCCGCCGGGCGAGTACATGGCCGCCAACGCCATCGCCGGATCGATCGTGTTGGCTGCGGTGTCGGATGAGCCTGAGAATGCGAACGAGAAATTCCAAAGCTTCGTGGAGCAAGGGATGGTCGTCGCCGACAAGATCCAGCTCTGGACACCGCCCGAGAACCGGCCCTGACATGGTCCGTCGATTGAGGGAAGTTGCCAGTGGGTGAGCTGCACGAAGCCGGAAAGACGGTAATGCACCTCCGGTCGGTCGAGCGAACGGAGGGGCCCAAGGACGAGTTTCTCGATGGCGTGAGGCGAATGGCCGCAGGTGACTACGAGGTGTTCGGCGAAATCGGACGAGGCGAAAACTCAACGATAGTCTATCTGGCCAGAGATATCGCTGCGTTCAGGCTCGTTGCCTTGAAACTCACCCCCAGCCGCATGGAGCCGGACGAGTTTTTACTCGACGTCGTCCAGGAGCTGGACTCAACGCTTCCTTCGTTCGACAACCCTTGCGGTAAATGTGGCACAAATCTGCACAAGTGGGGCAGGTTCTGCCCCAAGTGCGGCGCCGATCTGTACGACAAGGCCGAACAAAAATGGACGGCCGACGAGTTGCGGGAGGCTGTCCAAGACTTTGCGACCGACAGGTTTGAGATACTCGGCGAGATGAGAACCCAAGGGGGAGGCCGGATCTATTTCGCACGAGATGTTACGAGCGGCAAAGTCGAAGCGCTGAGACTGAAGAAGCAGAGCGGAGATGAGTTCTCCCTCGGATTCACCGGCATCCTGAAGCCGGTCGTCGCGTCCGTGGTCGGCACAGACCGACCCTCGTTGGGGCGGACTGGGCCATACCCCAAAATCGATAGGCAACCTGTCGAGGCACCGAAACCGGCTCCAGTCTCGCTCTCCCAACCGCCTACGCCAACGCGTCCGGCGCCTCCGATGGCGAGACCGGTGCAGAGCCCCCGTTTGCCCGACGATGCGTCGCCTCTCCGGAGACCGCGACACCCGCGCGAATCGTCGGCTGACCAGGACACTTGGGCGCCGCTGCGTGATTTCATTCAGCACCCGGTCGTATTGACCGTTCTGTTGGCTTGTCTGGTGCTGGTGCTTTTGATCCTCCTGGCGCTGGTCACCTAGCGTTACGGGCGAACGCAGGCGAGCGGACCGTTGCAGCAACTCGCCGACATGCTCTGCCACGAATTTTGCGCAGAGAAGCTGCGGCGCGAGAAACGCGCGCTTGACAAGCTCGGTTCCGGCCAGCTCGAAATCGACCTCCTGAAGAAGACATGCCGGTTCGAGCGCCGCTTCGTCCCGAGACTGGCCATCGTTGACAAACTCATCAGAAAGCTCCAGCAGTATCTGGAAAGCCACGAAGTGCCGCCAGAGACTATTCGGTCAGCCACTTTATCGATCAAGCTCACGATAGGAGAGCGTGAGGATCAGAAAGACAAATCAGTCATGTGGTTCGGAGAATACGATGGGTTCGTGGGGTGCGAGATGGACATCCGATGCACGATTCGCACTGCCGATAAGAGCCGCAAGGCAAGGCGCCGCGGGTACGTGGAGTGGCCGAAAAGGGGGGACTCACAAACTGCTTAGCGCGCTTCCAGCGACCCGAGATGGGAGGAGGTCATGAGTGGGTCAAAGACACCTTGAGTCTCGAGCCCAAACCTATCCACCAAAAAGGGGCCACTCCAAGCTCCGGAGAAGGCGGCGGATCGGTTATCACCATTGACGGTGACGGCGAGCTCCATCGGTGTTTATTGCGAGAAGGCTAAGGGCGTGGTGGTGTTTGCATCATAGAAATTACCAGTGGCGCACACTGGTTGAATCGCCCCCCAGCGATTTGCCAGAGGAGAGCGGCGGTGTGCGGCCCCCTCAGTTGCCGCCGAGCGCGAGGCCGACGCGGAACCTGAGAATCGCAAACTGTTCGATTCGTTGTATCCCCAGCCGTGCAGGAAAGCTGAATCGCTCCAGCTCGTAGCGCAGCCCTGCCGTGAACCGTCCCCGGCGGAAGTTGAGTCCGGCCCCTGCCTGAAGCCCGAGACTCGGTGACTGAATGCCGCTCACGGATACGAGCGGCAGAAAAGCGAAGTTGACGTGGCCGCGTACGAGCCCGTCCAACGCTGTCAGGTGTGCCCTTCCTCCGGTGGAAACGGAACTCCATCGTTGCGTTGAGATGGTGGTCGTATAGCTCCGGATGCCCGAACCGATCTCGAGGCTCCCCCACGGTAGAGCCCCATAACTCAGCGTGGCCCCGAAATCGGTGAGTGTACGGTCTTCGATGCCTGAGGCTCCGGCGCTCAGCTCTCCGGTGAGTACCTGACCTCGCATCGTCAGCTGGCGTGTCAGTCGTAGATCGAATTCCGCTCCAAAGACCGGCCCGGACGTCTTTTCGGTGCCGGTTCCGATGTCGACCCGATGGTCCGCTATGCCAACGACCGCCGCGAACGTGGTTGGGGGCCTTGCAGGCTCGTCGGACGCGGAAGTGGTATCCTGAGCAGTGATAATCTCCGTGATTCGGTCATCCTCCAGCGGTATCGCCGGGCCCGTTCTGGCGACGCCTGTGTCGGCAATGTCCGCCTCCGCGAACTCATCGTAGAGGAAATCAGACTCCATTTCGGTGTCGTCCGCCGGGGCAAAGTCCTGGTCCAGTCCCACCACCGTCGCGGGTGGCAGGCCCGACACTGCTTCGGCCTCGGCAGCGCGCCTGACTTCGAGGCGCAGCGTGTCTGCGATCCCTTCATACTCAGCTACTATGCGAGCCGTTCCGAGCGACACGCCTGAAACCATGCCGGTTTCGCGATCGATTTGCACTATGCGCGCGTTGAGCGAGCGCCATGTTGGGGTCACGTCGAATATCGGAGATCCCAGTCTGTCGATGGTCGCGAAATCCAGAGCTATCGAGTCGCGCTCCACGCCGATCGGCCTGACACGCGACTCCACAATTGCTATCCGCACCGCTCGCTGCCGCACCACAACCAAAACACTGTCTCGGGTCCACGCGATCTCACAGCGAACGTGTGCCGAACCGCTTCCTTCCGAGCTTATGGTTGGACCCGCGTTCACGGCAACTACCGCGGGATCGGTGCTGGTACAATAGGGCGCGAGATCCCCCTCAGGGAGTGGGTCGCGTCCGATGGAGAGCAGTTCCAGGTTCGCCAAATCCCCAACAGCATCAAAGAAGAAGTCGCGGGGGTGCAACGCGAATATGTCGGTCCGCGCCTCGACGGCCACGATGGTCGATGCGGAGTTCGCGCCCAGGCGTGCCCATATCCGGGTCGCGCCTTCACCGACGCCGGTGATCACGCCGCCATCAGCCTGGACAACCACCACTGTCGTGTCGTCTGAACTCCACTGGATGCTGTCGAGTACCGATTTTAGACTGTCGGCGATATTGAGTTCGAGCAGAACCGTGTCCGCAACATCGATGTATGTCTCACTCCGCCTGAATGACAGTTCGATTACCGTCTCTTCCTCGCCGTTGGGATCGTCGCGTCTGCATGCGGTGGCAGCATCGCAGAAGCTGGCGCAGGCCACCAACAAGAAGGCTCGTTTCCCAACCGACCGGGGGATCATCGTCGTCCTCCTACGGTGGGTGATATGTTCAACCGTGTACGAGCTAGTTTTTCGGTGTTGCTTTGCCGTATCTCGGCGTTTCTGGTTTGTCGTGCTAGTTCCCGACGCCGGTTCTCCGCGATGTTCTCCGCTATCTCCGGGTGATTGCTGCGGCGGATGTATGAGAAGATGCCGGTTGCGACACCGAGCCCCGCCATCGATATCGACAACGCGGTGGGCTGGCCTAGTTCCGCGCTGCCGAGCGCCGGAGGAATGAGCAGAGAGGCGGCTGCGACGCCCAAGCCTATCAGCAACTCGTTCCGCGCGAGCGACGCCGGCCGGCGCTCCGGCAACAACTCGTCGGCGAGGAGACTGCGCAGCGTGTCCTCCAGGGTTTCGAACTGGTGCCGCAGCTCGAACAGCACCCTCGTCGAGTCCTGACGCCCAAGGAGCACGGCGCTGGCGCCGGTGACGATGAGTTCGTACCTGCCCGGAGGGACGAGGCTGCCGTTTGGAAGGGTGCCGCTCCACGAAATCTCTCGCACGCCGTCGTTTGCTCCCTCGAATATCGGGAACCTCAGCCCCTGTCCGGTCGTTTTGTTGACCTCCAGCCGCAGGTCCGCATCGTGCGTGGTGATTGCCTCGAACACCACGCTCTCGGTGCGGGGGTCGATTTGGATGGCGTCCACAGGGCGGACTCCCACGCGAATTGTCCGCTGGCGTGCATCGGCGAACACCTGCCGCTCGGCTTCCGTGAACGTCTGCGGGTCGAGGTCCGCGAAGGGGTCGCGCTCGACTGCCGCACGGTAGTACACGACTGCCGAATCGGGTTGGTTCAACGACACGAAGGTTGCACCGAGATACAAGTAGGCGGTGACCCGTTGCTCGGTCGTGACCTCGAACGGGGAACTCGGCGAGAGCAGCTGGCGGAGCCTCTCCCGCGCCTGCTCGATCTGGAGGTTCTGGTACAGGGTGATCGCCTGTGCGAGGGTCTCGTCGGTTTGTGACCGAAGGAACCCCGGCTGCAGCACGATGAGAGCGAGCAGAAGAAGGTGGCGTCTCATGGTTGATTCGACCGGATGAGAGTCAAGGGGAGCCTGGCCTCCTGATTGCGCGTAACCACCACGAAGGTGTCGATCCGAACGAAGCCGTCCGCGGCAACGGATATTTCGTGTCGCCCGATAGGTACTGGGATGATCGAGCCGTTCTCAATTGCGTTGCCATCGAGCAGAATCGTGGCGGTTTGCGTGTTTGTGACGCGCACACGGACGGATCCCGAATCGACAGGCGCAGCAGGCAAGTTGCGTCGGCTATCTCTATTCGCTGTCGCCCTCTGACGGAGTGCCGCGGCGACGGATAACGCATGTGCTTCGTTTGGCATTCTGAAAGGGACCGCGTCCAACCGCTCGTATGCGGGATTGCCGAAAACACTGTACGTGTGCCGGCCCGGACTCACATTCCCCACACAGTCTGGAAATGGCAGTCCATCCATCGAGCAACTGGCACCCTCCGGTACACCAGTAATTGTGAGGAGATAGTCAGTGGGTTCGGCTGAGGTCGGAGGGTCAACGGGCTCCGCCGCCCCGAACATCCCTGCCTGCCACGCCACCCCAACGCTGGCCACCGCAACAACCGCTGCTGCCATAGCCACAATCATTGGTACACGACTCTTCGCCGGTGTCGCGCCTGCCAACGCGGTTTCCATGGGAGTGACCAGCGGCGGTAGCTCCTCTATCTCGACGCGCGAAACGCGGCCGCCCGTCGCCAACTCCTTCAACGTATGGCCCGCCTCGTTCCGCTCCTCGGAAGTGAGGGGCACGGCGTCGAGCGCGGCCACCATTTGCTTGGTGTTCGGGAACCGCTCCTCCGGCTTCTTGGCCAGCGCGCGGTACACGAACGCCAACAGCTCCTCCGGCACGTCTTCGCGGACTTTCTTGATGTCCGGGGGGGGCGTCATGTAGTGGTGCTGTACGAGGCCGACAAATGTCTCGGCTTCAAACGGCAGCGATCCGGTGAGCAGCTGGAACGCAAGTACACCAAGAGAGTATTGGTCGCTCTGATGCGTGAGCTTGATGCCACCGCACTGCTCGGGGCTCATGTAGCTCGGTGTGCCCATCA